>JBAUOG010000197.1:0-24171 GCA_049579625.1 Bryobacteraceae bacterium | reverse complement strand
CAGGGGAGGAATAGGGGATGGCTGAGAGGCGCAGCGCGTCCATGCGGCCAGATCCGGCCACACTGCTGGGCATCCTGCTGGCGGTAGGCGGCATCGTGGGCGGGCTGCTGCTTGAGAAAGGCAGCATTCAGGACATAGCGCAATACACGGCCGCCTTAATTGTCCTAGGTGGAACAGGCGGAGCGGTACTCGTCAATACACCGACGCGTACGCTTGTGTCGGCTTTCAAGCACCTCAAGGAGGTCTTCTTCGAGCGTGCGGTGCGCCCCGCACGAATCATCGACGAAATACTGGTGTTCGCCACCAAGGCCCGCAAGCAGGGAATCGTGTCGCTGGATCAGGACGCCGAGTACATCACCGATCCGTTTCTCCAAAAGGCGATCCGGCTGGCTGTCGACGGCACCGATCTGGAAGAACTGAAGGCGATGATGGAACTCGAGATTGATCTGCATGAGGCCCATGCCGAAGAAGCTGCGAAAGTCTTCGACAGCGGCGGCGGATACTCTCCCACCATTGGCATCATCGGCGCAGTCTTGGGCCTGATTCAGGTTATGAAGAACCTGTCGAACATCGAAGAGGTGGGGCACGGCATCGCCGTCGCGTTTGTGGCAACCGTCTATGGCGTGGGGCTGGCGAATATCTTTCTATTACCGGCCGGCGCTAAGATTCGGGGCCGCGCCGCCTTGGATCGCCGCACGCGGGAGTTGATGCTCGATGGCGTAGTGAGCATCCTGGAAGGATCTAATCCCAAGATGATCCGAAACAAACTGAGCGCTTACATTGTGGGAGGCGTGCGAAGCAGCGCTGCCAACGGGCCGAACCGCCAGGCTGCCTAGCGCGGAATCGATGAGGCCGAGGCGCGATGCGACACAGAAATAAGAATACCGGCCACCATGCCAACCACGATCGGTGGATTGTCTCCTATGCCGACTTCGTCACGCTGTTGTTCGCCTTCTTTGTGGTGATGTTCGCAACCGCCAACGCTGACAAAGGCAAAGCGCGGGCCGTCGGAGAGAGTGTGAGGGCTGCTCTCGAAGAAGGCCGGATGAGCAATGTCGGAGATGCCATCAGGCAGGCGCTTTCGCGGGACGGGACGACCTCACCGGTTCATAAACGCGACGTGGCGAAAAAAGCGAACGGCGACCGGGAAGCCCCGAGCATGGAGGAACAGTCGGCCCGGGCCTATCTGGAGCTAAGGCCGCTGATGGATAAACTCAAGAAGCAGCTTCAGGCCGAGGTTCAAAAAGGCGATGTCGAAGTTCATATGGAACCGCGCGGGCTGGCGATCAGCTTCAAGCAAGCCGCTCTATTTGCGTCAGGTGAAGACCGGTTGAAGACTTCGGCCTTCGGCGCCATCGGTAAAGTTGGTGGGGCGATACGAGACCTGCCTAATCAGGCCCGGCTTGAAGGAAACACGGACAACGTGCCGATCCACAATGAGCGGTTTCGTAGTAACTGGGAGCTTTCGGCGGCGCGCAGCATCGCCCTGTTGAATCTCCTGATCGATCGTTTCCAAGTCCCGCCCGAACGTTTGGGGGTCGCCGGGTACGCCGACGTGGCGCCGGTCGCCTCCAATGCCACCGAAGAAGGCAGAGCGCGAAACCGCCGGGTAGACGTCGTGATTCTGAGCGAGCGCGCGGCCCGTGCGGAGCCAGCGGGGAAGCTGAATCCGCCAGGCCGGTAGGTTGTGATGGGTAACCCCGCGGAGCCGGAAACCAAACGGGCTAGGGGGCGTTATCGCATCCACTTGCTTGCTGCGGGGCAGAGGGCACGCGCGCGTTTCTGCGCTCGCTGGCTGCTCTGAAAATAACGGAAGAGTCTCGCTCGGTCGCCATCGAGTTTCCGAAGCTCCGGGGTCCGCTCCCTCACGGTCGCGGCTCCGTTTCAGCAGTCGTAAATGTTGGGACACATGCTTAGAGATCGGTTAACTGAACTTCGTGATGCCTGGCATGGGACGCGGGGCAACCGGTAGAGCGGCGTTCCAATCGACCTTTTCAGGGCCCAGCTTCTCCTGCGAGTTTAAGGCCTGGTCCCAGGTGATCTGCTCACCGGTGTAGGCGGCCATGCGACCCATCATTGCTAGCAGGGTGCTGGTGGCCATGCGCTCGCCGTCATTCACAGGCTGATGGTTGCGAATGGATGCAAACAGCACATCATGCTCGCGCTGGTACATGTCGTAAGGCGGGCCTTCCTGGACCCAAGTCCAGTTGGTCTTTCCCTCGATCTTGGGAAGCTTGCCGCGACCGATGGTGCAGGTTCCATCGACGCCCAGAATGTAATCGGCATTCTCGTTGTAGAGGCCTTCGATCTGACGATTGGCAAGGAAGGCGCGGACGCCATTGGGGTAGATGTAATTCACTTCGAAGTGATCGTAGATGTTGCCGCCGAGCGCCGGGATGACGCGGCCGCCGACCGCCACGCAACTGACCGGTGGCTGGTCGTGCATGGACCACGCGATCTTGTCAGCGCTGTGCACGGCCTGCTCCACAATGCTGTCGCCGCAGAGCCAGCAGAAGTTATACCAATTGCGGATCTGCCACTCGGTGTCGCTTATGCCGGCCGGGCGCGTGCTTTCGGCGGGCATGGGCTTAACTGGGCTGGTGTAGTAGGTGGCGTAGTAAGCCACGATGCGGCCAATCGCTCCGTCGTTAATCTGCTTGAAGGTCGCCTTGATTTTGTCGTCATAGCGCCAGCAGAAGCCGGCCACGAGCGACAGGTTCTTTCCCTTGGAGAGCTTGACAGCGTCGAGGACCTGGCGGACACCGGGTGCGTCGGTAGCGATCGGCTTCTCACAAAAGATGTGTTTGCCGGCGTTGACGGCGGCCGTGAAGTGCGTGGGACGGAAGCCGGGCGGCGTCGCCAGGAGTACCACGTCGATGCCGCTATCGAGGACCTTCTGATAAGCGTCCAAGCCGAGATACTGCTTGGCTGAATCCGTCTTCACGCGCTTGGCGAGTTTGCCGTCCTCAATCGTGCGCAGTTCGTCCAGGCACTTGTCGATCTGGCCCTGGTCAATGTCAGCGACAGCGACCAGTTCGGCGTAGTCGTCGGCGGTCAATGCCTGGGAGGCAGCGCCGGTGCCGCGCCCACCGCATCCCACCAGGCCGACCTTAATGGCGTTGGTGACGGACTGGCCGGAAATAATAGCGGGGAATCCGGCGACTAAGGCGGTGCTTAGCGCGCCAGAGGTGGTCTTGAGAAAGTCACGGCGATGGGAAGCCGGGGGAGAAGGAGTATCCTTTTGCATCCCTTCCTTGATAACACTTTGGTGGGGAGGACATGGCGTGCCCTACGCACTTAGCCATTCCAGCGGCCGCGGCTTGAAGTGAAGTTCACGCTTCGCCTTTGCATTGGAAGCTGCCCGAAGGCGTGTGGCGTAGTAGACGGAGTCGGAGCCGGCTTGACGTAGGGCGTCGTCTTCGGAGATTTGGGCCGGTTCTGGTGCGCCGGCGTAGCGCGCGAATGCCGGAAGCCATACGCGCTGCTCGGAGGGTTGGTCGTCGACGACGTTGTACGCGCCGGGAGCAGCTTGGAGCGCGGAAACGGTTGCCGACGCCGCATCCTCGATATGAATCCAGTTCCAAACTCCCTGCCCTGCCCCGATGATTGGCACTTGGCGCTGACGGACTTGATGTCCCACGTCGCCGTCTTTCGTGAACCAGGTACCGGGCCCGTAAAAGAATCCGTAGCGCAACAGGACGCCTTCGATCTCGCGCTGCGCCAAGATGGCCGCTTCGAGATCAGCGTACCGCCGACAACCCGCTGCGATGCCAGGCGATGCATCAAAAGCGAAGGGCTCGTTCTCGTCAGCCGGTCCGGCCCCGGGCGCATACCAAAAAGCGGCAGATTGCAGAATGTAGCGACGGCAATTCGAGGCGCGGGCAGCGGCCAAAAGATTGGCGTTTCCCTTGATGCGCACTTCCGCATCGCGCGGGGTGGCGGCTTTCATCTCTTCCGGCGTGTAGTGCTTGGGCAGTGATGTCAACTCGTTGATGATGGCGACCGGACGTACGCGGGAGACAGCATCGGATACGGAAGCTGCATCGAGGACATCAGCCACGACAGCCTCCGCACCTTTCGCCTTTAGATCGGCGGCGCGCTCGGCCGACTGCGTGATTCCAAGTACTGCGTGTCCATCAGCCAGAAGCTTGCTGATGAGAGGTGAGCCTATGGCGCCCGTTGCGCCTGCCAGAAGGACTTTCATGTAGCGATTTTGGCATAAGAGTCCGTGCTTCTTACCTCGGGAAACCCGATGGCCGGGATTCTGCTCACTAAGATTTGTGAGGCACCCAGCCCCACCTAGGCAGGGTTGACTCGTACGATGAGCAATGTCATGTCATCGTGCTGAGGCGCTTCCCCGGTAAACAGGTCCGCTGCCCGAAACACTTCGCGCAGGACTTCGTTGGCCGATGCGTCCGACTTTGTTTTCACGGCCTCCAGCATGCGTTCCTCGCCCCATTCCTCGTCGCTGAGATTCATGGCTTCGCTGATGCCGTCGGTGTAGCAGAGGAGCAGGTCGCCCGATTCCAAGGTCACCGATTCCGCTTCGTACGTGGAGGATGGCAGCAAGCCCACCGGGGTGCCTCCTGCCTCCAATCGAATTACTTCCCCAGAGCCGCCCTTCACGAGCATGGGCGCGTTGTGGCCGGCATTGACGTAATGAACCTCGCGTGTGGCCGGATCGAGCGTGGCAAAGAAGAAGGTGGCATAGCGGTTGCTCGCCGACGATTCATAGACGAGGCCATTGATGCGCTGAATCATCTTGGCGAGATCGCCTGAGCCGTCGATCGTGATGCCGCGCAGAGAGGCCCGCAGGCCTGCCATGAGCAACGCGGCGGAAATGCCTTTACCCGAGACATCGCCAATCGCGATCCCAAGCAGGCCGTTTTCAAGCTGTATGAGGTCGTAGTAATCGCCGCCGACTCCGAGCGCGGCGCGACAGACGCCGGCGAAATCCAGTCCTTGAATCTGCGGCAGTTTTTGCGGAAAGAGGCGCTGCTGAACCTCGCGAGCGATCTCGATTTCCCGGTTCGCCCGCTCGCGGTGCGCCGCTTCCTGAGCCAGCGATAGCGCGAGTTCGCAGATCTCGAGCGCCAATCCTGTTTGTGCCGCCAAGGATTGCAGAACTCGCAAGTCCGTGGGTGTGTATGGCTGCTCCGATAGCTTGGGTCCGAGCGTCATCAGCCCCATCAGCCGTTCGCGGCCCGACAGCGGCAGAAGCAGTTCGGCGTTGACCCGCCTCAATGTCTCCTTCTCGCGGTCATCCGCTTGTTCGAACCACTCTTCCGGCCGGTCCTGAAATACTGTCGCGGGCCGGTTTGTGCGGGCAAGGTTCTGAACAGTCATCGACTCTTCCCGCAAAAGGACCGGTCCGTTCAAACTGAGCCCGACGGATTGCTGCAACTGGAAAACGTTGCTGCCTCGCAGCCACACGGCAATCTGCGGAACGTGAAGGATCTCTGAAACGCGGCGCGAGATGGTTTCGGCCAGCGGCCCTTTGTCGACGAACTTTCGAGCTTGCTCTGAAAGCTCGCTCAAAACCAATTCGCTGTTGTAGGCTTCGCGGAAGAACTTGCGATCGATCCAGCGTTGCATGCGGCTGCTTAAGCTGTCTCGCGTGAGGAATACGCGAATGAGAACGGCGACGGCGACGACCAGGAGAACCAGATAAAGGACTCGATGTTCTTGCCGACGCATCAGGGGCATCAGCAAACCGAAGATCAACCCACCACCAATTGCAATCTCCAGCACGACAATGGTCGCCTTCGCCAGAAGGTACTTGGTTCCCATCCGCAAGAGGATCCGCACATCCATGGCTCGCTGCACAATCAGAACATAGGCGAGGGTGAGGGGAAATAAGGCTACGAATGGCACGATGCCTTCAAACCAGGCGCCGTGGTGAGGGTCGATTCCGAAGCGTGGCAGGATGCCAAAGATGATTACCAGCGGACCTAATGACACGACGCTGCCGATGGCGAGCACCCTGACTCTGCGTTTGGCGTCCGCCGTCGAGGAGGTGAGTAGTTTATCGACGACGGCAACAAGAAACAGAATGACGCAGAGAGCCGCCATCCAGCCCGTTACCAGATCGCTCCAATAGACCATCGCACCGATTGCTTTTAGTTTTGAGATGTCGTAGTGCTCTATGGCGATTTGTGTCGTCTCGATAACCAGCGTGGCCATCGTTGCGCCAAGCAGAATCCATTTCACCCACGGACACCGCGTGTCGAAACGCCATCGCTCCGGGAAGGAAATGCCAAACCACAACAGTGCGATGAAGACAAGATGCTGGATCAATATATTCCAGAGGCCGAAAATAGGGTAGGTCCAGCCGGTCCAGAAACGCCAGTCGATATTGCCGAATCCTGTTTCGGTGAACGTCAAGAGCAGCAACACCAGCCAGGCGTTGAGATCGTGCGGCCGACCCGCCACCACCCAGTAACCAACCAACAGCCCCAACAGCGGCACACCCAGGATCGGTACGAGAAAGGCGATGTAGCCGGCGACGGACCAACCAGGCCCTTGGCGTGGATTCAGGCGAAGCTCGAACTCCTTCTGCTGCCCGTTCGGGGTAATCATTCCGACCCGCATCAGGTCACCAGGTTTTGCGTTGCGAACAACTCTGGTCGCCTGCATCCAACCCGTATAGGTCTGGCCATCGATGGAGCGGAGCACGCTGCCGTTTTCCAGACCGAGCTTCTTCTGGGCGTCCTTTAGATTGTGAATAGTTTGCAGATCATCTTCGAAGTCAAATGGCATTTCGGCATAGTGGGAAGGGTTGAAGAATTCTTCTCGCAGGGCTATGGCGCCGAGCACGTAATAGCTCATGCTGATCACTATCCAGAGGGCGAGCAGAAGATACAAGACACGGCTGTTTCTGTTCTTCATGGAGTGCGCAGCCTGCAGCTGTCGCGGCGATCTTTGTATAGGAGTACCACAATGCAGAGTAAGCAGCGGTGTGGGCGAAGGCTCGAACGTGGAAACTTGTCGGACATATCCGAACGCAAGCCTTAGACTGCTGCCGCTCCCTAGATCCAGGCCCTTCCCAAAACGGCTGATTTAACGCTTATGATAACGACTGGTGTCTCTCCCGACAGAGACAGAGGCGATCCTTCGTGAGTCGACGAGGTCAATGTTTTTTGGGAAAGGACATTCTAAGGAGGCGGACACATGGTATCCACCGGCACGAAGCCAGACGTCGAGGCTAAAACACGAGTCTTCCGGTTCTTCATTAGCTACGCAAGGGAAGACGAGAAAATCGCTATCGCCGTATCGAACGCGATTCAGACTGCGCTGGGGCCCTCCGCCGAAGTCTTCATTGACAGTGGCCTGCGCTTCGGTCTCAGCTTTCAGGACGAAATCAAAAAGAGACTCGACGAAACCGACGCTCTGGTGGTCATTGACTCGGCCGCTTTGAAGCCGGCATATGGCTTCACCGGCATGGAGCTGGGCTATTTTATGCGTGTCATGGAGCGCGAAGCTGACCCTGACTTCCCGCGTCGAATCGTTCCTATCTATCTGGAGAAGCCGCCCGATATCCTTTCCGGTCACGAAGGAATCAGAATCGGGATTTCTCCCAGCACTCTCTCGATGAGCTTCGAGGAGTACGACGCCAATCTGAAGACCATCGATTATGATGACAGCACCGTCAAGTTTCTTCGCGAATTTCAGGAGCTTGCCGGCAAGTTTCGCGAGAAGCAGGGCGGGGCAAGAATACCCCAGAGCCCGGACCAAAGGGACCTGCCGAGCTTGGTCAGGAAAATGCAGCTCGCGATCTTCAGTCACCTGAAGACAACCACGGAGTCTGTTCTAAAGCCCCAAAAGCAGATCACTCTCAAGACGAGCGACGCCGCCCTGGCAGCGTGCGATGGCCAGCTCTCAAACGATACGCTTCTCATTCCGGTAGGCACTGGAAACCCAATGTCCATTTTTGGCCTGGCAAGCGCCGAAACAACCTGGGGCGATTTCCAAAAGCAAACCCAACAGGACAAGTTTCGCGATTCCTGGATGGACGCCATTAACAGCGTTGTAACTTCTGCCTTACAAAGTCAGTTGGACGTCGATAACAGCCAGGTCATCGTATCCTACGACGAGAAGCATGCCTATCGGGTCATCTTAACCACGGGAACCAGATACTTCAACGGCATTCGGGAGTTTAACCTTTACTTCGTGGAGTATCTGAGACGGGGAGACTTTGGCGACCGCGAGACCACCGCTCTTTTCAAAGGCCTGGAACTCCTCTGTCGTTTCCGGTCACTGTTCCTGGAGCGGAATAGCGAGTTCTCCAGCATGAGCGTACAGATTGCGAGCGCAAATGCCGTTAAGGATGTCGCACGCAGTATGGAACGCGAATTGAATCTGCTGCGACGCGACTCACTGGAAGTTGGGCTGAGCAAGGCGAGCACTTGGGCTGAGTTCGTCGACTGGGGCCACCTTCTTAAACTAGCGGAGGTGTGGCGTCCGCTTGAATCCAGAATCCGAGAGTCACTGGCGTTGGTCCGACGGGCCGAACCGGATGCGATCGAGAAGCATCGCGAGTTACTGGTAGCCGCCCTGAGGGACCTGGAAACGGGGATGCGTCCGCTAAACTCCGAAGCGATCGCTGACGTGGCGGAGAAACTGAAAAAACCGATTAGCTAATTGACTCTTGCAGTTGCAGTCACGTAATGCAGTGTCAGAAAGACCTCATGGGATTGCGGAGTCGCGCCGGGCTCGGCGTTTTCGGACGGGACGCCGCCTCCCCAGTTGGCGGCAAAGCTCAGGGCAGAGCTACTAAACGCCGGATTGGTGGAATCAATCAATTCCACTTCCGTCAGTTTGCCGCCCGGTGGCTGCATTGCGTGCAGCACCACGATTGCCCCCGTGTTTCCGGCGGGCGTGTCCGCGGCTGGAAGCTTAATCCGGTATCGCCAGGGCGCAGTCATCACCGCGCCCACTCCGATGGCATTCAGGTTTGACGGCTGGAATAGTGCCGGGTCGGACGGCGGATCGGCGATGCTGTCAATCTGGCCCTCAATCACCACCCGACCTCCCTGGGTGACCGTGAATTTGTTGGGAATCACCCTATCGTGGAACCGCAACGCTTTTGAGTAATCAAACAGCACATAGAATCCGGGAATTGGCGAGTAGGTAATTAGATTGCCAGACTTCGGGTCAACGCAATACTCGGATTCCTCCCAGCGACGCCCACCGGTATCGACTTTTGGC
The DNA here is from genome assembly GCA_049579625.1 of Bryobacteraceae bacterium. Classification (GTDB taxonomy): domain Bacteria; phylum Acidobacteriota; class Terriglobia; order Bryobacterales; family Bryobacteraceae; genus CAJCIT01. The sequence goes on along the minus strand of JBAUOG010000197.1, from coordinate 14,964 downwards.
TGCATGGGATGCGAAACCAAGGCGCACTGCAACTCGGCGCCATCCAAATTGGCGCCGGCGGAACGAAGCGAAGCACGGGGACCGAGTGGCGTCATCTTAAAGAAGATGATGCCTCGTACCTGAGCGAGTCGTAGCGGCAACGCTGTCGCCGGCTGGTTACTGTACAGGGCATTGTTTTTCTGGAAGAGGTTGATCACTGAGAAGGCAGGCCCCTCGGCCGTCCAACGATAAGCAGAGCCCGAGGAGGTGTCTTCCAGTTTCCAGGCTCCATCCGAAGGAGACGATCCAAACGTGGTGAACGTAGTTTTTTGATCGTAGGGGTAGGCACGGACATTCGACCGCTGGAAGGCCGTGCCGAGCAGCTCGGTCAGCGCGATACGCTGGCTCACATCCTGAACAGGTTGGGCATTGGCGGTGACCAGTTCAAGGCGATCAGACGGCACGGGAGGTTCGGACGTCTCCCCGTTTGGCACAGTTGTATTTTCTTGCGAGAGCGCACTTAGCTGAAGAAGCAGCAGGCACATTGGAACAAGCAATATTGCGGGTAGTGGGGGCGAATGGAGGCGATGTGACACGCGGTCCTCCCGAAAGCCTAGTGTGCAGGTCGGCTAACAGGTTACCAGAAGACCGAGGTGGTCAGTATTTCATCAGCTTCACTTTGACGACGGTTCCCTCAGACCGAAGCCGCACGCCAAAGAAGACCTCATCGCCGCCCAATAGCCGGCGCGGCTTCCAGGCGCCGCCTTCGTAGGACCCTTCCTCCACGGTGACGAAGTCGGCGCGCGGCGTGGCCGAGCCGAAGCGCGGGCGGAAATTAACGGTGGTATCGAAGCCGGCCAAGACAAATTCGTCGGGTCCGATTTGGCCGATCAGAGCGCGTCCGGAGGTCTTTGCCGTTCCCGCCGCGCGGGCTCCCCCGTAGCCCCAGGCTGACGGGCCGAATTGGGCCATAGCCTCGTAGTCGCCGAAGTCGAGGACCACCGTAGCAGCGCCTTGTTCTTCCACCGCCGAGCGCAGCTTGCCGTAGGTCTTCGCTTCGGCCAGAAGAGGTGTGGCGGCGCTGAGGACGCGATATGAGGCTGCCAGGTCGGTGAGGCCTTGGGGAACCGTGGAGTTGTTGCCTTCGGGCGAGCCCTCGACACCGAATGCCGACACGCCGATGCCTTTCAGATCGCCAATCGCGTAGAACATGCGGCGGACGAAACCGAGGTCGTGGCCAGTCTCGGGAATCAGCAGCGGATTGTCGGGGCGGCTATAGGGCGTAGCCTCGGCTATGTATTGAACGTAGCTCTGCTTATAGATATCGGGGGAAATCCAATCGATGGAGGGCACCATCGCCTTGTAGAGAGGCAGCATGCGGGTGGTGGGGCCGCCGCTCGGGTGCGAAATGCCCGGCTCGTAGAATCCGTCTTGAATATCGGTCCAGACGTTGAGGAACATCGGCAACGGGAACTCGCGCTTACCGGCCTCAGCCACGCGGTTGAGATAGCGGGCCTGGTAATACGCAGCGAACGTCTCGCTGGCATAGGGGCCGAACACCTCGCTCCAGGTCCCTTTCTTGCCCTTGCCGAACACTTCCACGACAGTTGCGGGGGCCTGCCCGGCGAAGAGTTGGTTCGCGCTTTCGGAGTGGTCGCGATCGGTGCCTAACACGCCGGCTTCGTTCTCTACCTGAATAGCGATGACGGTGTGCTGCTCGCCGTCAATCTCCTTGAGGTGACGCATAAAGGCCGCGAATGCACGCGCGTCGGCGGCTTGCGTGGCGTCGACATGAGTCGCCAGCGTGCGGATGGGGCTGCCGGCCTGGTCGATCATGCGTGGGTATTTCTTGACGTCCTCTTTGATCCAGGCCGGAGCGTGATGCATGGCAGCGTTCTTGAAGCCGCCGAACCAAGCCAGAATCAGGTGCAGGCCATTGCCCCGCGCGCCGGCCACAAGTCCGTCGACGACGGTAAAATCGAAATGCCCTTCCCCGGGCTCTACAGTCTGCCACTGGATAGGGATCTCCACCGTGTTCGCATGGAGTGCTTTGGCCAACGGCCAAGTGCGCTCCAGTTCAGTTGGATATCCGCTGGAGTTGTAAGTTTGAATTCCCAGAATCAGGAAGGGCCGGTCATCGACAAGAAACTGAAAGCCGCCGTTGTCTTTCACCAGGCGCGGCATCGGAGCCGCAGCCAAGCAGGTCGCGGCGAGTAACAAAGCTGCCACCGGGGTCACTCTCATTAAGCCTCCTTGAGGAAGCTGGGCGTGACCGTCGAGCGTATTCGTCGCCGGGCGCAGTGCCATCGCCCAACGCCACCCAAAGCATACACCCGGGGCAAACCAGAACTGACTGGCGACGGTTGCCAAGGCGCGCACCGTCGCCCGTAAGATGCGACTGGCGGCCTATGCCCTTCGCCTGAACAATGCGTGATAGATGATCAGGAAGATTATCGCGCCAATAACCGCGACGCAAAGACTGTAAATGTTCAGGCCCGTCACACCGGAGGCACCGAACATCTGAAATAACCATCCGCCGACGACGGCGCCGACGATTCCCAGCAAGATATCGAGGATGAAACCTTCCCCCGATTTGTTGACGATTTTGCTCCCGATGAATCCGGCAATCAAACCTAAGACGATCCAAGCAAGAAATGACATCTGGTCCTCCGCTTTCTTTGCGCTACGCGCAATCAGGGCCGAAGCCCGACCATTGCAAAAAGATGATATCCCAAATCTGCGCTTTGCGGAACTAGTACTAAGTCCTGAGCTAAGCCCTTTTTGTCCGCTTCCTTGCGAGTCTGTGTGAAAACGCCAACTGCAAGCGGAGTGTGTGCTGGAGTGTTGACACAGATTCCGGGGAACGGCTCCGAGGCGGAGAGCTACCGTCGCGGCTCGGTAGGGGCTGGAAAAGGTTGGAGCGTTCCGCAATCCCGTCCCATTAGATCTGGTTTCACCGAGAATCAGATTGCTTGAGCCCCCTACGCTTGCATGAGGGCCACAGCGTGGCGTTCGTAACAGTGAAGCGCTGCCTTAGAGGCGGCGCATCCAGGCGAAGACTTCGTTTAGATCGGATGCGCCAAATGCAAGAGAGCCGGGCACCACGGCATCGACTCCCGCCTCTCGCAACAGCGGCACGGTATGACGCCGGATACCGCCATCAGCCACGATGCGGATCTTGTCGCGAACGCCGTGTGCCGTCAGTAGTTTACTCAACGCTGCGATACGCTCGTAGGCTTCGGGTGCAAGCTCTGCGCCCTTGATGCCGGATTGAGTTCCCATTAGCACGATGGCGACCACATCCTCAAGAAAATCCTCCACGCCGTCGACCGGCGTGTCCAAACGCAATGCGATTCCCGCCTCCCGTCCGAATCCGCGAGCGTGCTCGAAGCATTTGCTGAGTTCGTTCGCACCCGCTTCCAGTTGCATAGTGAAGAGATCGCATCCAGCGGCAGCGAACGCTTCCATCAGCCGCGAGGGTTCCTCGGCGATCAGATGAACATGGAAGGGACGCGCCGAAAGGGGGCGTAACGCGCCCACCAGATCGGGGAAGAAGAGCAGCCCTGGCGCGAAGCGGTCATCCATCACATCGATGTGAAAGCTGTCGGCGTAGGGTTCCATTCGCTCGATGGATTTCTGCAGGTTGGGCAGGTCCGCCGACCAAAGCGAGACATCGGCGAGCAAACAATTGTGGGGTAAATCAGACCACCGCGGCATGCTCTCTGAACTTATCACTGCGCGCGGCGGGCAGTGGTAGCTTAGGCCAACGCGTCCCCGCGTTCATCAAGCCACTCGGGCCGCTTCAGGACTTCGCGTGGGCGGCTGCCGTCGGGTGGGCCTATGATGCCGTCGCGCTGCATCATGTCAAGAATGCGCGCCGCGCGGCCGTAACCGAGCCGCAGGCGGCGTTGCAGCGTGGATGTCGACGCTTTGCCCATTTCGACGACTATGCGCACGGCCTCCTGGTACAGGGCATCCTGCTCGCCATCGAACGCATCGCTCTCTTCGTCGTCATCGTCGTCCGACGGCGGGGTCAGCAGAAAAGTTTGATCGTATTCCGGGGACGCCTGCTCTTTCCAGAAATCGACGACCCGATTCGCCTCAGCCTCGGTGACGAACGCGCCGTGCACACGCGTGAGCCGCGAGGAGCCCGGCGGCAGAAACAGCATGTCGCCCTTGCCCAGCAGATGTTCCGCGCCCATGGAGTCGAGCACGGTGCGCGAGTCCACGCGAGTCGCCACGCGGAAACTGATGCGCGACGGGAAGTTCGCTTTGATCAAACCTGTGATGACATCCACGCTGGGGCGTTGTGTCGCGAGTACCAGATGCATTCCCACGGCGCGAGCCATCTGCGCCAGGCGAGTAATGCACTCTTCAACATTGGCGCGCTCCAGGATCATGAGGTCGGCCAACTCGTCGATGATGATGAGGATGTACGGGAGCGCCCGGAGGTCCTCATCCTCAACTTCTTCGTCGAAGAGGTTCATCGGCTGCTGGCGAAGTTCCGACACCTTCTTGTTGAACTGATCGATATTGCGGACGCCGTACGAAGCCAGCAGTTTCAGCCGGCGCTCCATTTCGAGCACGGCGTTTCGCAGGGCGTTGGTGGCTTTCTTCGGCTCTGTGATAACGGGCGTCAGCAGATGCGGGATGCCTTCATAGATGCCCATTTCCACGCGTTTCGGGTCCACCATGATCATCTTCACTTCGTCGGGTGTCGACTTGAAAAGGAAGGACATGATCAGGGCGTTCAGCATCACGCTTTTGCCCGATCCGGTAGAGCCCGCGATCAGCAGGTGGGGCATGCTTTCGAGCGCAGCGACCTTGATGCGGCCATTAATGTCCTTGCCCAGCGCGATCGTTGTGCGCGATTGCGCCTCGCTGAACTCGCTTGACTCGAGAATTTCTCGCAAGCTGATTAATTCACGCCTGGTGTTGGGCACTTCAATGCCGATCGTTGGCTTGCCGGGAAGCCGCTCGATCAAAACGGACTCGGCCTGCAGGCCCAGGCAAAGGTCATCGTTCAGCGTGGTGATGCGGCTGTATTTAATGCCAGCCTCCGGCTTGTACTCGAAAGTTGTGACAACGGGTCCGGGGTTGATCTGAGTCACCGAGCCGAGAACATTGAATTCTTCGAGCTTCGATTTGATGCGTGCGGCAATCTCCTTTAGCTCGACGCCGTCATAGCCGGCCCGTGGTGGCACCTCGTTCAACAGGTCGGTGGAGGGCAGCCGGTAGATCCGCTTTCGCTTGGCTGGCGTGACCGGCGTGTCGAACGGCGGCATCTCCGCGGCGGCCGGTACAGCTGCCGTGGGCGTTGGTGCAATTCTGACCGGTGGCTGATATTCGAGCGGCCGAATCGGGATATCAGCATCGACTTCCTCCCGCGACCGGACTGGGCCGCGCTTGGTGACAGGCACAGGCGGCTCCACGTCGAAGGGAGGCAAGTCATCGTCTTCCAGATCGGGATCGTCGAGGATCGGCAGTGTGCCGCGTGTTTCCACCGCGAGCCCGGCCAGCGGTGGAGCGTCGTCCTCATCCGGCAGAAATGGATTGTTACTAGTGGGACGGCGCGGCCGGCCCGAGTCCACACTCGTCTCCGACTTAAGCTGACTCTGACGGCGGGCTATGCGCTCCGCAGCCTTCTCTCTTGCACGTTCCACGGCTCGATCATGACGCGCTGCCCGCCAATCGGAAAAGCGGTTTGCGAGCGAATGCCACCAGGCGACTGGCCCAGAGAACCAGCGGGCTAGCATCGAAAGCTGAAAAGTCGTAAGCAGATAGAGCGCAAGAATACCGCAAGCTGTGGTGAGGATCGCGGCGCCGATCGGATTCATGATCGAAACCAGGAAATCGGCCACCAGACGACCGGCGATACCGCTCGCCGCGATGCCGCCGGGAATTGGACGCCAGGAAGGAACCAAGCCGAACGCGCTCGATATAGAGAGCCACAGCGCCAGCGCGCCGAGGATGCGGACGCCCGGGCTGCGGACAGGCGAAGACCGGACCCACTTCCAGCCCAAAAGCCACAGCAGGAGTGGCAGCAGGTACGCACCGAGACCAAAGAATTGCAGCAACAGGTCGGCCGTCCAGGCACCCAGGCGCCCCAGGAGGTTCTGGGTGCGGACTACTTGATTCGCGGTGTCCCAGGATGGATCAGAGGGGCTGAAGGAAGCGAGACTTAGCGCAATGCCAAGTCCCAAAAGGAACAACAGGAATCCGACGACTTCGTTAAGCCGGGAGTGACGGGCTGGGGAAAGGAATGTCATCCGCCAAAGCGGAAAAACGCTAGAGCAATTAGTATTATGCCAAACACGATCCGGTACCACACGAATACGCGGAACGTGTGCTGGCGCAGGTACTTCAAGAAGAAGCCGATTACCAGCATTCCCGTGACTGCGCTCACAACGATGCCAACGATGTAGGGCGCTCGCATGTCAGCCGGCACGCCCCCCGCGTGGCGCAGTTCCTGGAAATCCTTCAGCGCCGCGGCGGCGATGGCTGGGGTCGATAGCAGAAAAGAAAAGCGAGCGGCCGCTTCGCGGGTGATCGAACGAAAACGGCCCGCCGAGATGGTGATGCCGCTGCGCGAAGTGCCGGGCACAACCGCCAGCGCTTGTGAAAGACCCACCCAAAGCGCGTCGCCCCAGCTCATGGTGGCCATGGTCTTGCGATCTTCTCCCATATAGTCGGCGACCGCCATTACCAAGCCGATGATAATCAGCATGGCGCCGATCACGTAGAAATTACGCCAGGGGCCCTCCGCGTATTTCTTCAGGAACAGTCCCGCTATGCCGACGGGAATTGAGCCCGCCACCAGATACCAGAGAAGATTGCGATTCTTTTCGTCCTCCCTGCCCATGGCCGTTTTTATTCCAAATGCGTTACTAACGATGGCGACCCAGTCTTTAAAGAAGAAAACAAGCACTGCTGCCAGCGTGCCCACGTGTAGGGCAATATCAAAACCAAGGCCTTGATCCTTCCAGCCCATTAGCATTGGTATGACAGCCAGATGAGCGGTGCTGCTGATTGGCAAAAACTCGGTTAATCCTTGCACGATTGCGAGGATGATTGCTTGGTATAGCGGCATAATGAGAGGGATAGTTGCCGTGTCTGTGGCGGTTTCTTCGCTATGGTAGCGCACTGATCCAATCACGAATGCGGACGACAAAAATAGTAGCCACGCTCGGCCCGTCGACCGATGCCCCCGACCGATTGCGAAAGCTATTCGAAGCCGGGGTGGATGTCTTCCGCCTCAATGCGTCGCACGGAACCCAGGAAGACCATGCGCGCCGCATCAGGAATGTCCGTGCACTCGAGGTCGAACTCGGCCGCCATGCCGGTATCCTGCTTGATTTGCAGGGCCCTAAGATTCGGCTGGGAACCTTCAAAGAAGGCGGGTGCGTTTTGCAGGATGGAGCGCGCTTCAGCATCACCACCCAGCCTGTGGAAGGAAGCTGCGAGATCGCAAGCACGACCTACGCAGATTTAGCCAGAGACGTAAAGCCCGGTGACCCGATCCTGGTGGCCGACGGCACTGTAATCCTGCGTGTGCTCTCGAGCGACGGCACAACGGTCCAGTGTGAGGTGGTCAATGGTGGTCCGATCAGCGACCGGAAAGGTATTAACCTTCCTGGAGTCGCGATCAGCACACCCTCGCTTTCCAAAAAAGACATCGCGGACGCAAATTTCGGCGTACAGCAGGGCGTCGATTTCTTTGCCTTGTCCTTTGTCCGGCAAGCGAAGGATGTGCTTCGCCTGCGCCATCTGCTGGAAGGGCTGGATGCGACGCAGCCCATCATCGCTAAGATCGAGAAACCGGAAGGATACCAGAATCTCGAAGCGATCCTCGAGGAGTGCGATGGCGTCATGGTGGCGCGCGGGGACCTGGGCGTGGAGATGGCGCTGGAGAAGGTGCCGGCGATTCAGAAGCACATCATCGAACGTGCGCGGCTCAAGGGCAAGTTTGTCATCACCGCGACGCAGATGCTGGAATCGATGGTCGAGAGCCCGGTCCCTACACGCGCGGAGGTAAGCGACGTTGCCAACGCCATCTACGACGGCACCAGCGCGGTGATGTTGTCGGCGGAAACGTCCGCGGGTAAGTTCCCGATTGAAGCCGTGAAGGTGATGGCGCGAATTGCACTTGAAACGAACCAGGCACTGCGCAAAACCGGATACTCGGATACACCGATGCCCGACCAGCCCACAACTCCGCAGATCATTGCCGATGCCGCCTTTCGAGCCGCGCAATGCGCCGGCGTCGTCGCTCTGGCAGTCGGCACCTCGACCGGTACGACAGCGCGCCTACTGGCCCGGTACCAGCCACCGGTACCGATTTATGCCTTCACCTCTAATGAGACGGTGGTCCGGCAGCTCTCCATCGTTTATGGTGTCAGGGGAGTGGTGATGCCCGAATACAACTCCACCGATGACATGCTGAGCAGCATGGAACTGATCCTGGTTGCAACCGGACGGGTGAAGCCCGGCGAAGGCGTAGTGTTTGTCGCCGGTCAACCAGTCAATCAACGTGGATCCACGAATATGATCAAGCTCCATCAGATCACCGCGCGAACGAAGCCGACGTAGCTGGTCTAGAAAACACCGCTCGAATGGATACCCGACGAAGTCAGGGCATTTTGCATGCGCGCGAGCGCCGCCTTGTGGATTTGCGAAACGCGACTCTCGTTTACGCCTAAAATCGTGCCGATTTCTTTCATGGTCAGGTCGCGGTCGTAGTACAGCGTCACCACCTGCTGGTAGCGCGGCGGCAATGTCTTGATCGCGGAAGAGAGCTTGGAGCGGAGTTCACCGCGGGCAAAGAGCCGGTCGGGGTGCTGCTCACGGGCGCAAGGCAGATCTTGCGCGGGCCGCTCGTCCGGATCGTTGCTGTTTCGGGACTGCGCTGCGAGCAGTCCCAGGTTGCGAAGGTCGATCATCAACGTCTTCCAGCGGTTGAGCGACATTCCCATTTCGCTCGCGATCTCATTGGGCGTGGGTGCCCGGTTCAGCCGGCTGGTCAGGTCGAGCGTGACCTGTTCCATCTGCTTGTGGCGGCGGCGCAAATCGCGCGAAGCCCAGTCGAGCTGCCGCAAGCTATCGAGGATGGCTCCTTTGATCCGATGCTTGGCGTAAGCCGGGAACGCAACCATCTTGTCGGCGTCATATTTGGTGGCGGCGTCGAACAAGCCCATTACACCGGCGTGAATCAGGTCGTCCAACTCCACATGCACCGGCAGGTTCTCATGAACCCGTACCGCGATTGCAGTGACGAGCGGCAGATGATCGAGAATCAATTCATCGCGCCGGCTGTTGTCGTGATGAGCAGCGAGCCTCAGTTTGGAAACGAGTCTGGGTTTTAGGACCGGTCCTGGGACCAGTTTGGTGGCGGGTCGTGTGGCAGCGGAACTCACGGGATTCTCCTTGGCAGGCGCCGTTTTTGGCGACCCGCACAACATGGAAAAGGCACCCGTAGCACCACCTAACAGACCTGCCTACGAGAGCGACGCCAGAGCCTTATTGAAGGCGAAGGTCGAGCCGGAATGGATTTATGGCTCAGTCACTTGGAAGGAAACGTCATTGCTCGTTGGAGGTGAGACGCGAACGGAATCTGAGAAGCCAGGCATGCAGCGAGCTCGTTTGTGTTTCAGGATGAAACCGGGTTTGAAACAGAGGCGGTAGGTTTGGAAATCGCAAACAAAACTCCAGCACGGAAGCGCATGCGTCAGAGTCTGTGTGAAAAACTCCGCGACAGAGCGACGAGTGCCGGTCGGCTGTACTGCATCTTGGGACAGGCTCGCTCTGTCCACGCGGCGAATGGGCTAGATGTGACGAAAGTACGTGTCGGGTCGCCTTGGGAACAGAGGCGCCTGTCCCGGTCGGCTTCGTCGGGTGTCCGCTTGCTTGCTCCGAGGCGGAGAGCGACGGCGCGGTTCTGTGCTGAATTTTTCACACAGACATGTCGGCAAGCGGATTTCGGCCTTTTCGTACTAAGAAAACTTCAGCCCTACCTCGATGCAGAAGCGTTCCACGTCGAGCGGCCATGGTGCGATGAACTGCTGCGCCAGGACGTCCGCATCAAACTCGATTTCGGATGCATGCAGCGCGTGCCGGTCAAGAATAAGCTGCCGGCGCAGTTCTTCGGTGAAGCCATCCCGCATGAACTGCATCATCAGGCCCTGGTCCGGACCGTATAGCTTATCGCCGAGAATCGCATGCCCGATGAACGCGGCGTGGACTCGGATCTGATGGCGGCGTCCAGTATGGAGGTCGACGCGGGCCAGGGTGTAGCCATTCGCGTGGGAAATCGGATCGAACGTTGTGGAGGCCTGGCTCCCTGAATCGGGCACAACCCATTGCCTTGCGGCGAACAGCGAATCCAGGTCCGGTCCTATCGGCGCGTCCACAGTGCGCGATTCGTCCATGCGGCCAGTGAGGATCGCCAAGTAAGTTTTCCGTACGCGCCTCTGCGCGACGGCGCGCTGCAGCCGGGACCCGACCTGGGCAGTCCGGGCCAGGGCTACGACGCCGCTGGTTTCGCGATCGAGCCGAAAGACCAGGTGTAGTCTCTCAGCGGTGAGCAGCTCGCGGCAAGCTCCCACCATGCTCGACCAGGGACCATGCTTCGAGGGATGGCAGAGCACATGAGCAGGCTTGTTGACTACCAGCAAGCCTTCGTCTTCAAAGATGATCCACGAGCGAAGCTCTTCAGCGGAGATGAGCCAGCCCCAGTCTGTGCGCGGCATGGATGCTTGCACTCTATGATCTCGCGGCCGATATTTCGCGGCGGCGACCGGTCGCATCACCCGGTTGCGCTACAATCGCCGTTTCGCATTGCTATGTTCAAACGCCTCACTCTTCTCCTGGCCGGAGCGGCACTTTGCTTCGCCCAACAGACGCCTATCGCGGTTACGGGAGCCCGCATTATCCCCATCGCCGGCCCCGAGATTCCGAACGGCGTCCTGGTGGTCCAGAACGGCAAGATTCTCGCGGTAGGCGCGGCGGGATCGGTGTCGGTGCCAGCCGGAGCGCAGACCGTCGATGCGACCGGCAAGGTCATCATGCCTGGCATAGTCGATTCGCACAGCCACATTGGCGCGCCCGAGGGCGGCGATGCAAGTTCGCCGATCCAGCCGGATGTGCGGGTGCTCGATTCGATCAATGTCCGCGACGCACATATCGAGAAGGCCCGCGCGGGCGGCATCACGACGGTGAACGTCATGCCTGGCTCGGGGCACCTGTCAAGCGGCCAGACGCTCTACCTCAAGTTGCGTAAGGGCAGAACTATCGATGCCTTGTTGATCAAGCTGCCCGATGGAAGCAACGCCGGGGGCTTGAAGATGGCCAACGGAACCAACCCGCGCCGGGCGGCACCATTTCCGGGTACACGCGGCAAGTCAGCCGCACTGGTGCGGGCCGACTTCATCAAGGCTCAGGAATACCGCGACAAGATCGCTGCCGCCAAGGGTGACGCCTCCAAGCTTCCGGCGCGCGATCTCCGCATGGAGATGCTGGTGGAAGTGTTGAACGGTAAACGCACCGTGCAATTTCACACGCATCGGCACGACGACATCGCCACGGTTCTCCGCCTCGCGGATGAGTTCCATTTCAAGGTAGTGCTGCACCACGCCAGCGATGGCTGGATGATGGCCGATGAGATTGCCAAGGCCAAAGTGCCGGTTTCGGTGATTGTCATTGACAGCCCGGGTGGCAAGGAGGAGGCCAAGGACGCATCATTTGAGACAGCAGCCGTGCTGGACAGGGCCGGCGTGCTGTTCGGCTTCCACACCGACGATTCGATTACCGACTCGCGCCTGCTGATGCGCTCGGCAGGCTTGGCCGTGCGAGCCGGTTTGCCGCGAGACAAAGCGCTCTACGGGCTAACGATGGCCAATGCGAAGATCCTTGACCTGGATGCGCGCGTGGGTTCGCTCGAGCCCGGGAAGGACGCTGACTTCATTGTGCTCTCGGGCGATCCGCTTAGCGTCTACACGCACGTCTTGGAGACTTGGATCGAGGGTCAGAAAGTCTTTGATCGCAGCGACCCGCACGACCGCCTGGAGGCTGTGGGAGGAGAAGGCGCCAGCCACGACCAGCCGGCTTTTGTGGACGATGACGGCGACGAAGAGGATGTGCGCCAATGAGAACCGGCATGAGGCTGCTGTTTGCAGGCGGGCTTGCCGCCATGATTTCCCTGCCCGCGCTCGTAGCGCAACAGATAGCGGTGCGAGGTGAAACGGTCTATACGGCGGCGGGCGCACCTATCAAAGACGGTGTCGTCCTTGTGACAAACGGCAAGATCGAACGCGTCGGCCCGGCGTCGTCCGTGATGATTCCCCCTGGTTACCAAACGCTCACGGCCAAGGTGGTGACGCCCGGATTGGTGGATGCTCACTCCACGGTTGGCTTGACGGGCTATTTGAATATGCCGTCCGACCAGGATCAACTGGAACGCAGCGCTGCCGTGCAGCCGGAGCTGCGCGCGATTGACGCATACGACCCGCGCGAACGACTCATCGAGTGGGTGCGCAGCTTCGGCATAACAACCATGAATACGGGCCACAGCCCGGGAACGCTGGTATCCGGGCAGACCATGATCGTCAAGACCATCGGCAACACCGCGGACGAAGCAGTGATCGTGCCCGAGGCGATGATTGCGGCCAGTCTCGGCGCCGAGGGCCGCGCGGAGACGGGTAAGAGTCCCGGCACCCGCGGAAAAGAGATGGCCATGCTGCGCGCCGAGTTCATCAAGGCCCAGGAGGCGTTAAAGAAGAGCCAGGCCAAACCAGCCTCCGACGCAGCCAAGCCGGACGCCTCGAAGCAGGAATCGAAGACCCCCGACCGCGATCTGAAGCAGGAAGCCTTCATCAAGATCCTGAAGGGCGAGCTGCCGCTGCTGGTAACGGCCGACCGGGCCCAAGATGTTATGTCGGCCATACGCCTCGCCAAGGAATTCAACTTCAAGCTGATTATTGATAGCTGCGCCGAATGCGGCATGATTCTCGCAGAGGTAAAGGCCTCCGGCTACCCAGTCATTCTGCACGCAACGATGAAACGAGCAGGCGGCGAGACCGAAAACCTTAGCTTCGAAGACGCAGCCAAGCTCCAAGCCGCCGGCATTCCGTTTGCCCTTCAGAGCGGCTACGAAGCCTATGTGCCCAAGACGCGTGTGATCCTGTTTGAAGCTGCCATCGCAGCTGCCAACGGGCTGACGTTTGATCAAGCGCTGGCCAGCGTCACGATTAACGCGGCAAAGCTGATTGGCGTGGCCGATCGTCTAGGCTCGCTTGAAGCCGGCAAAGACGGCGACCTCGCTCTCTACGATGGCGATCCGTTTGAATACACGTCACATTGCGTGGGCGCCGTGATCAATGGGAAGGCTGTCAGTTCACAGAAGCGATAAGCTACCGCGCCGTTACTCGGGCTTTGCGAGATCTTTTACCAACAGGTATAGGAAGGTCTGGCCTTCGTAGAATGCCTGGACTCCCATGCGTTCGTCGCGGCCGTGCATACGCATGTCGTCCCGGTCCATGAAGAATCCTTGAATCCCGTAAGTCGGAATGCCTGCCGCCCGGAGTGATCTGCCGTCGGTAGCGCCCATCACCATCATGGGGATGACGGGCACGCCCGGCCATAGCGTGTCAGTAAATCGGTTGGCTGCCTTCAGAACATCGGGCCGCATAGGCGAGGCTGGACCCTTGGTGAATTCACCGAGCGGCTTGATGCTCACCTGGTTGTCGGCGACGATTTTTTCAAGCGTGCTCTGCACGTACTCAGCGGAGTCTTCCGGAAGCACGCGGCAATTCACCGTTGCGGCCGCGAGTTGCGGGAGAGCATTCATGGCGTGGCCGCCTTCCAGCAGCGTTGCCACGCACGTGGTGCGCAGCGTAGCATTCCAGGCGGGCGAGAACGCGGCGACCCGCGCCAGGACTTCCGGCGAACCGCCGGACACCTTCTCAAGGTCCTCTTTCATGGGACCAGCCGTAATCCCTGCCATAGCAGCGAAATACGCCCGCGTGACTTCGTTGGTCTTCAGCGGGAAGCCGAACTTCGAGAGGCGATCGAGGGCGGCCGCGAGGTGATAGATGGCGTTGTCAGGCACAGGCAGCGAGCTATGGCCGCCCTTGTTGTGCACCTCGAACCGGAAGTTGATGACGTACTTCTCGCTGACTTGCAAATCGTTTGAGGTCCGCTTGCCATTCGCCATTTCTCCCCAGCCGCCTTCGTTGAGGCAGAACTCGGCGTCGATCAGATCCCGATGGTTCTTGATCAGCCAATCGACGCCATTGTACGGTCCGCCACCCTCTTCATCGGCCGTGAGCGCGACGATGATGTCGCGGTCGGGCCTGAATCCTTCGCGTTTGTAACGGATGAGATTGGCGATCCAAACGGCGGCTTGCGCTTTGTCGTCGGCGGTGCCGCGGCCGTAAAAGTAGCCGTCCTTTTCCACGAACACGAACGGATCCATGCTCCAGTCTTCGCGCTTGGCTTCGACAACGTCGATGTGAGCGAGCAGCAGAAGAGGCTTCTGGGCGCCGGTGCCGTGATAGCGCACAACCAGATTCGCCTTTTTAGGAATCGCGCCGCCAACGAAGATGTCCGAATCGGGGAATCCCGCTGCCTTCAGTCGTGCGCCAATGGCTTCAGCAACCGGGGTGGTTGCGCCGGTGGTGAAGCCTGACTTGATTTCGACGATCTCTTTATAGATGTCGTGTGCAAGTTGGCGGTCGGGTTCAGGGGGCAGAGCAGTTTGGGCAGCGAGAGCGAAGGCGAAGCAGAGGACAACTAAGCAGGAACGGAGCATTTGGATATGTTCGCATGGGGCCGCGTAGTGACAGGTGCTCATCACACCTTTCGTCCGGCTTTGCTAAAAACGAAGAAGGGAATATAGCCATGCCAATCACGCTGAACAACAAAATGAAGGAACTGTCCCCCAACCGCTGAACTGACTGCCGAGGAAATGACCTTACGCGAATTGCAGCAGGC
>JBAUOG010000196.1:0-20323 GCA_049579625.1 Bryobacteraceae bacterium | reverse complement strand
CCTGGAATCCTTATTGTTTCTCGGCTACGATCCGTTCTTCGAAGGAGAGGAGCCGCCTGGTCTTTGATCTGCTTTCCCGCTACGTGAAGTACTCCGAGCGCCCCGGCCCAACTGGGCCGAACGCAGCAAAGCCTCGGATCGTGACAGGAAAGGGGCGGTGTTCTTACTAGCGACTTCCGCTTCCCTCGGTGGCCAAGCGGACAGACGGTAAGGCATCGCGTCTAATTGAAGTCCGCTATGTCCCCTATCCACTGGAGGACGTACAATCGAGCTGGAATTGCTGCACTGCAACATTAGACGGCGGCTTGCCGTTGCTTAGCGACCCTTGGTGCCCCCCAAGCTGCCGAAGGAGCCGTCATGACCAAGCTTTCTGATTCACCGTCCTCCGTAGATGCACTCTGGAACCTCCCGCTCGCCTGGCAGGAGTACTGGCTCGATACCGCGCAGCGTTGGGTGCTGTCCCTGGATGTGCTTCGCCAGCGAGGCAACGCGTATGTGGAACGCACCGAGGAGATTGCGCCGCATGTGCTGAACTTCGCCGCAAAGCTTTTGATAGACGGCCGCAAGCTCGCGCGGCCCGTGAATTACGTTCTGGTGGAAATCGTTCCTCCGAAGGGCACCACCATCGACCCGCACCGGCGCCCGTTCATTGTTTTCGATCCGCGCGCCGGCCATGGTCCCGGCATAGGCGGCATGAAACATGACAGCGAAATCGGCGTAGCCCTGCGCGAAGGTCATCCGTGCTACTTCGTCGGCTTCCTGCCCGAGCCGGTGCGAGGCCAGACGGTCGAGGACGTCTGTGCGGCGGAAGCCCTGTTCGTCGAAACGGTGATCGCTCGCCATCCCGAAGCGGAAGGCCGGCCGGTGCTGATTGGGAACTGCCAGGCTGGTTGGCAAATCATGATGATGTGCGCGGTGCGGCCCGACTTGGCTGGTCCCATTATGCTGGCCGGGTCGCCGCTTTCTTACTGGGCGGGAGTGCGCGGCAAAAACCCGATGCGCTATTTCGGCGGTCTGCTGGGCGGCACGTGGCTGACAGCGCTAGCAGGGGATCTCGGCAACGGTGTGGTTGATGGCGCGAATCTCATCGCTAATTTTGAAGGCCTCAACCCCGCCAACACATTGTGGAAGAAGCCCCACAATGTCTTCGCCAACATCGATAGCGAAGCCTCGCGCTTTCTGGAATTTGAGAAATGGTGGGGCAATCCGGTGCTGCTTACCGCCGAGGAGATGCAGTCCATCACCGACAATTTGTTCGTGGGGAACAAGCTGGAGCGTGGCGAACTGCATGGGTGGGACGGCACCAGCATCGATCTGCGTAACATCCGGTCGCCCATCATTGTCTTTTGCTCGCAGGGCGATGACATCACGCCCCCATCACAGGCTCTGCAATGGATCCTGGCGCTGTATGGCGAGGACAGCGACATTGTCACCGCCGGCCAGACCATTGTCTACTGCCTGCACCAGAGCATTGGCCACCTCGGTATCTTCGTCTCCGGCAAGGTGGCGACGAAAGAGCACGCCGAGTTCGCACGCGCCATGGACATGATCGACATCATGCGTCCCGGGCTGTACGAGGCTGTGATCACCGGACTCGATGAGACGGTTGAGAACCCTGAGTTGGTGCGCGGGGAGCATTTGTTCACACTCGAGCGGCGGTCGCTGGACGACATCCGCGCCATCTGCCAGCCCAACGAGGAAGATGAAAGGCGTTTCGCCGCGGTAGCACGCTTCTCCGATGTGAACCGTTCGCTCTACCAGACGACGCTCGGTCCGGTCGTCAAGGCGATGGCGAATGAGCCGACCGCAGAGATGCTGCGCCGTCTACATCCGAATCGTATCCGGTTCGAGATGTTCTCCGACCGCAATCCGTTCATGGCTATGGCGCCTTTCTGGGCCGACATAGTCCGAGCCAACCGACGCCCCGCCGGCGCGGACAACCCGCTGGTGGCCACGGAGAAGCTGCTCTCGGAGACCATCGAGAGTGCTTTGAAGACGTGGGCGGATCAGCGTGACCAACTGCTGGAGGCCACGTTCCTCGCCATCTACGGCACGCCACTGGTGCAGAGCCTGGCCGGTCTCGGCACGGAGCGCGACGGCAGTGAGCGCGTGATTGAGCGTGACCTGGCGCTCGGGGCGGCTAAGACACGGGTGGCGCAGGATGCGATCGCACGTCTGCGGCTGGGCGGACCAATCGCCGCAGTGTTGCGCGCCTTGGTGTACGTGCTGGGCGGAGAGAAGTCGGTTGACGAAAGAGCCTTTGCGGTGTTGGTTCAGATCGCAGCCCATAGTCCGGGGTTACAGAAGCTCGGCTTTAGGGGTTTCAAGGAACTGCTCCGGGACCAGCAGATGATCATGCGCCTGACGCCTGAACGCGGTCTGGATGTGATGCCCGATATGCTCGTCGAGGCCGATATGGAAGCCCGGCAAACGGCTATGCGGGCCATAGACCGCATCGTCACCGCGGGGGGGCAGCTATCGAAGGATGGACAAGCGCGGCGCGCGCGGATTTCCGCGATGTTCACGCGGATCGAGGATGGCACTCCACGCGCCAGTCGCGGCCGCCACCTCCCGCGGGGACGCCGCACCGGACCCGCAGGTGCACGCCGCACCGCGAAGCAACAAAAAAAAGGATGAGATTACACAGGAGGCCGTGAATGCCCGAAGCGAATGAGATTCCGCACACACGTTACGAGCGCCTGTTGGCCGCAGCACGCGCGCTGCCCGCTATACCGGTTGCGGTGGTGCATCCTTGTGACGACGTCTCCCTACAATCAGCGGTGGAGGCGGCTCGGCTTGGACTCATCACGCCGATTCTGGTGGGACCGGAGGCGAGGCTGCGCGATGTCGCCGCCGCAGCCAAGCTCGATATCAGCGGCTTTGACATCGTAAGTTCAGAGCATAGCCACGACTCGGCTGCACGGGGGGTGGCGCTGGTGCGCGCGGGCCGCGCTGAAGCGCTGATGAAAGGCAGTCTGCACACCGACGAGATAATGGGTGCGGTGGTTGCCCGCGACGGTGGCATCCGCACCGCGCGGCGCATCAGCCACTGTTTCATTCTGGACGTGCCGGGACATCCCGATGCGCTGATCATTACCGACGCAGCAGTAAACATTGCGCCGGATCTGGATGCCAAGGTCGACATCGTGCAGAACGCGATCGATCTGGCGCATGCTATCGGCTTCCAGGAAGTCCGGGTAGCGATCTTGAGCGCCATGGAGACCATCAACGCCAAAGTGCCGTCGACGCTGGATGCCGCCGCACTGTGCAAGATGGCCGATCGCGGCCAGATCACGGGTGCGTTGCTGGATGGCCCGCTGGCGCTTGATAACGCCATCGACCCCGAGGCTGCCGCGATCAAGCGAATCGTCTCGCCGGTGGCGGGCCGCGCCAACGTGCTGATGGTGCCCGACCTGGAGGCCGGCAACATGCTGGCAAAGAGCCTGACATTCCTGGCCGGCGCCGACGCCGCCGGCATTGTGCTGGGAGCGCGTGTGCCGATCATTCTCACCAGCCGCGCCGACAGCCTGCTGACACGTATGGCTTCCTGCGCCGTGGCGAGCTTGGTGGTTGCCGCGAGCCACGCGGAAGCAGCCCGGAAGGTGAAGAAGAGCGCAGCATGAGCGAATCGTTCCGGCCAATCCTAACCGGAAAGAACGCACTGGTTGTCGGCATCGCCAACGACCAGTCGATTGCCTACGGCTGCGCGAAGATGTTTCGCGAAGCGGGCGCGGAACTCGCGGTGACCTGGCTGAACGAGAAGGCGCGGCCCTTCGTTGAGCCGCTGGCAGAGGAGGTCGGCGCCTCCATCACCGGCGCGCTGGATGTCACCGTGCCCGGACAGATGGAGGCGGTGTTCGAGGAGATCGGCCGCCACTGGGGCAGGCTTGATATCGCCGTGCACTCGATTGCCTTCGCGCCGAAGCAGGACTTGCAGGGCGGCCTGCTGAACTGCTCGGCGGAAGGTTTCTCCAAGGCCATGGACATTTCGTGCCATTCCTTTGTGCGCATGGCACGGCTTGCCGCGCCCCTGATGACCGATGGCGGCACGCTGTTCGCCATGACCTACTACGGCGCCAACCGTGTGGTGGCGAACTACAACGTTATGGGGCCCGTCAAGGCGGCGCTGGAGGCGGCGTGCCGCTATTTGGCGTACGAGCTTGGCCCACGCGGCATTCGCGTGCATCCGATCTCGCCGGGCCCGCTGCGCACCCGCGCTTCGGGCGGCATCAAAGATTTCGAGTACCTGCTGGCGGAAGCCGCGCAGAAGGCCCCAGTCGGCGAACTGGTGGACATCATGGACGTGGGCGCCGTCTGCACCTATCTCGCCTCGCCATTCGCGCGCCGCATTACCGGCGCGACGGTCTATGTGGACGGAGGCGCGAACATTGTCGCCTGACACAATATCGACGCCCTGCGTGGCGGTGCTGAACGCTGGTTCCTCCAGCATCAAGTTCGCCATCCATGCCGCGAGCCAGGCGGCTCCGCGGCTGCTAAGTGGCCAGATTGAGGCCATCGGCATCGCCCCCCGGCTGCGGTTGAAAGACGCCGGCGGAGCGTTACTGAAGGAACAGACCTGGGATCCAGCCGGGTTCGACCATTTTGCGGCAACGCGCGCCATCGTAACGGCGGTAAGGGAGGTTCTGGGAGAAGGTCGAATTTCCGCCGTGGGCCATCGTGTTGCGCACGGCGGCACCCGCTTTCTGGCGCCTATTCGCGTCGATGTTGCGGTTCTAGAGTATCTTTCGAAACTCATCCCACTAGCGCCGTTGCATCAGCCGCACAATCTGGAGCCCATCCAAGCCATCCTGGAACTTCCGAGGCAGCTGCCCCAGGCGGCCTGTTTCGACACTGAGTTTCATGCCGGTCAGGCGGCGGTGGCACGCACTTACGCGCTGCCCCGCGAACTGACCGCGGAGGGAGTCCTCCGCTACGGATTTCATGGCCTGTCCTATGAATATGTCAGCGCGCGCCTGCGCGGCCTCTCGCCAAAGCTTGCCGACGGCCGAGTAATCATTGCCCATCTTGGCAATGGCGCCAGCCTATGCGCAGTCGATAACGGCCATAGCGTGGCTACCACCATGGGCTTTACCGGCGTCGAGGGGCTGGTGATGGGCACCCGCTGCGGCACCATCGATCCCGGGGTGTTGTTGTACCTGATGGACAGCCACGGCATGGGCGCCCGAGAAATTGAGGAGCTAATCTATCGCCGCAGCGGCTTGCTGGGTATTTCAGGCATCTCTGCCGACATGCGCGCCTTGCGTGCCTCTCCGGAGCCCGCGGCAGCCGAGGCGATCGCCGTATTCGTCTACCGCATAATACGCGAAATCGGTTCCTTGGCGGCAGCTCTTGGCGGCTTGGACGGGTTGGTGTTTACCGCCGGCATCGGTGAGAACGACGCTGCCACGCGCGCCGAAGTGGCCGCAGGCTGCGCCTGGCTGGGCCTTGAGTTGGATGAAGCGCGAAATGCGCTTGGCCAAGGCCGCATCAGCGTAGATGACTGCCGCGTCGAAGCCTGGGTGATCCCAACTGATGAAGAGCGAATGATCGCTTTGAACACGATCTCTGTTCTCGGGTTAGGTGAATAGCTGCTACTCCCCCTGCTACTGAGAAGGACTTAGGCCCGGATTCGCCAAACATCGTCAAAAACATGGATTGCTACAATCCGGACAAGACCTGGCACATCACCGACGACAACTGACCCCCTGACAGCAGCAATTAAGTCGATTCGTCCCGCCCGGGCTCGGGCAGCTCGATGAGAGGAAGCTCAACTTGAACAGTGACCCGGCGATGAAACACTGGCTTCGGAGGTACGAAGCGGCGTGGCTGCCAGCCGATATCATCGCTGGAATAACATTGGCGGCCTACCTTCTTCCGTCAGCACTTGGCGACGCCTCGCTTGCCAATCTTCCTCCGGAAGCCGGCCTTTACGCGTGCCTGTTTTCGGGGCTGGTCTTTTGGCTGTTCTGCAGCTCACGCCACACAGCCATTGCGGTAACGTCCGCCATCTCGCTGCTGGTTGGCTCGTCGCTGGGCGAGTTGGCGGGTGGTGATACTTCGCGCTTCGGTGCCTTAGCTGCCTGCACTGCGTTGATGGTAGCGGCTCTCGCCTTCATCGCGTGGCTCGTCAGGGCGGGAGCGGTGCTCAACTTTGTCTCAGAGACTGTGATGGTCGGTTTCAAGTGCGGGATTGCACTTGTCCTGACCAGTACTCAACTGCCAAAGCTCTTCGGCTTCAAAGGCTCTCACGGCAACTTCTGGCAACGAATGGGATATTTCTTCCAGCATGTCAGTGAGACCCAGTTGCTTTCGCTGATGCTGGGGTTGGCCGCACTGGTACTTCTGTTGCTGGGCAAGCGGTTTCTAAAGAACAAGCCCGTTGCGCTGGTGGTGATGATCGCCGCCATCGCCCTGGCATCACTCCAGAATCTAGGCGAGCGCGGCGTCCAGTTGTTGGGGGCGGTTCCGAACGGTCTGCCAACACTGGGATTACCTGCCGTGCATGCCAGTGATGTGAACGACCTGCTGCCGCTGGCGATGGCCTGTTTCCTGCTTGGTGCCGTCGAGACAGCCGCCATTGGCAGGATGTTTGCCCTCAAACATGGCACCCGTTTCGTTGCGAACCGGGAGTTTCTCGCCTTGGCTGGGTCGAACCTCCTAGCCGGTCTAGGGCGGAGTTTCCCAGTCAGCGGAGGGATGTCCCAGTCGCTGGTCAACGAAAGCGCAGGCGCTCGAACGCCTCTTTCGGGCTTTGTTGCGGCATTGATCACATTATTCGTGGCGCTGTTTTTTTCCGACCTGCTACGCAATTTGCCGCAATCGGTCCTCGCGGCGGTCGTGCTGGTAGCCGTAACCGGCCTCTTCAAAGTGGATGCTCTCCAACGCCTTTGGAAATTCAATCGAGGCGAATTCACCATAGCGATCGCGGCGCTGATCGGCGTCCTTGGCTCTGGCATCTTGCGCGGCGTTCTCATTGGTGTCGTGTTGTCGTTGTTGCTGCTGTTGCGGCGCGCCTCGCACCCATTCGTCACTGAACTAGCCCGTGTGCCGGGAACCTCATATTTTGCCGACTTTGTTAGGCACCCTGAAAACGAGCGCCTGCCCGGTGTGCTCGTGTTCCGGAGTGAGAGCTCACTGCTGTACTTCAACGTGGACTACGTCCGCGACCAGTTCTTGGCGTTGCTTGCGCAGCGCAAGGATCCCGTGAAGTTGGTTATCTACTTTCTTGGGGCCGTGCCCTCCGTGGACTTGAGTGGAGCCGAGCTACTCAGTGAGATCCACGCAACGCTCAAAGGCCGGGGCATTGAGTTGAAGCTTGCAGAAGCCCGCAGCAGCGTTTGCGAAACGCTCGGGCGCGCGGGGTATATGGACCACTGCGGATCGGTGTCAGCAAACCAAACCGTAGCTGATCTGTTGGCCGAGCAGATGGCGTAACGACGCAGATGATCTTCTGAAGACAGTTACTTGAGGCCCACGGAAGAGAAGGAGAAAGTGGCCGGTACCCCGGCCCCACCTCCTTCCGTCAGCTCGACCCCCACTTCCGCCACCACACAGGCCCCGCCTCCCGTCCCCGAGAAGATGTCACCGGACCGGGACGTTGTCAAGAGGGCCAAAGGGCCAGTGATCACCACGTTGGACGAGTTTTACAAGGTTGGTCCGGGGCCATCAAGCTCCCATACGATCGGTCCAATGCGCATCACGTACGACTTCTATCAGCGCTGCAAAGCTGCCTGCTGCTGAACTCGCAAAGGCAACGGGTATCAAGGTACATCTTTACCGAAGCCTCAGCTTGGTTTGAGCTTCCATTGCACCCCTAAGTCATCGGGCTGGCGAGGGAATTCCGCTGCACTCTGTGCTTCTGGACTGGTCTGTGCGACGACCGTCGCGCTCGTCAGAAGCGTGCTCAGACACGCGATGACCAAATAGAGATATAGTACGAAGTGACTTTTCATGACGGGCGGCCAGCGGAGGAGCCACCATTCGAGCAAACGATCAGCGGGTTGCAGGGCGGAAAGTGCCCCCGAAGATGGGCGATGGCCTGAATTTGCAGCCGCGGGCAAAGACGAATTCTCTAACTCAGCGCAAAATAGCGCGTTGGTCATTGTGTATGCAGTCAAAATCAAAGCTCAGGAGATAACAAGATGACGTTAATGAAACTCAGACGCTCACTACTAGTAGCGGGCGCCGCTGTGGTCCTCGTCACAGCAGCTTACGCCCAAGTTCAGACAGCCACGAGCGTAGAGCACGGCGTGGCGACTTCGCAGGTGACAATCGAGCGTGGCGAAGTCGTTTACGTGTCCGGCAATGACGTAATGATCAAAATGGAAGATGGCTCACTTCGCCATTTCCCGGACGTTCCCGAAAGCGCCAGGATCAATGTGGGCGGAAAGATGCTCGGTGTTCATGACTTGAAGCCGGGTATGAAAGTGCAGCGTACCACCATCACCACCACCACCCCGAAGACTGTGACTGTCGTTCAAACGGTGAAAGGCAAGGTCTGGTATGTTCAGGCTCCGAATACCGTGATCCTAACCTTGGCCGATGGCACCAACCAGCGGTTCCATATTCCGAAAGACCAGAAGTTCGACGTTGACGGCCAAATGGTGGATGCGTTCGCGCTGAAGAAGGACATGAACGTCACTGCCACCAGGATCGTGGAAGAGCCCACCGTTGAAGTCACGCAAACGAAGACCGTGACGGGCGAGGCTGCGCCAAAAGTTGCCGTAGCGGCACCACCAACGCCACCCGCGGGTGTACCGATCCTGGTCGCGGAGTCGACTCCAGCACCAGCAACAACACCACAGCCGGCAACAGCGGAGACTCCAGCGCCGGCAGCAGCGGAAACACCAGCGCCGGAGGCCGCAAGCCCCGCGTGGATGACGTGGAAGATAGGGTTACTGGTTCTCTTGGTGTTGGCTGCAGCGATCGGCTGGATTGCGTTCCGCAAGCGCCGCTCGCGTACATGACCGAGGAACGCACCTCTGTAGTCATCCGCCCCCGCGCCAAGTATTGACTCCGAAGCGCTGAACGTAAGAGATCCTACACTTGTTGGATTCAAGTTGAAGTACACTCAGCCCACAGATGATTGGTTACGCCTCTTGTCACCGTTGCGGACGAGGCTTCTTTCTGCTGCGGTAACGTGCTGTAACATAGCAGCCTGACCGTTTATGCCGGTCTAGTTTATCGAATCCAACGCTGCAGCTAGTTACGGTCACTGCTCCGTCTAGCATCCGCGCGGTTGCTCTAAAAATAACCCGGAGCGTTTGCAGCAGTCGCCCACCACAGCCTTGGCTGTGCCACGGTTGCCTCTGAGAAGAGTCGGAGAGAGTTGGAGATAACCCTTTTTCATCATTGCTCGTTGTGCACTGCGCTCATGCTGAGATCGGAGACTTCGGGTTCCCCACCGAGGTTCCCATCGGGCGTATGATGAGCGCAGGGCAGCGGGAAGCGTATAGACAAAGTTCAAGGGGGTGTTAACTGATGTACCCGTTATGGATTATTCCGGTAGCGATTATCGTCATGTATCTGTTTTCTTCCATCAAAATCCTGCGCGAGTATGAGCGCGGCGTGATTTTTCGGCTTGGCCGCGTCTTGCCCCAGCCTAAGGGTCCGGGCATCTTCCTCGTATTCGCGCCCATTGATCGCATGGTGCGAACATCTCTTCGGATCGAGGCAATGGAAGTCCCAGCGCAGGATGTAATTACTCGCGACAACGTGACGGTCAAGGTCAATGCGGTGGTGTATTTTCGCGTGATTGACCCCACCAAAGCAGTGATTGAAGTAACCAACTACCTGTATGCCACCTCCCAACTATCGCAGACGAGCCTGCGAAGCGTCCTGGGCGAAGTGGAACTGGACGCACTGCTTAGCCAGCGGGAGAAACTCAACGTCCGGCTGCAGTCGGTGCTCGATCAAAACACCGGTCCGTGGGGCATAAAGGTGACGATGGTCGAAGTCAAGCAGGTGGATTTGCCGGAGCAAATGATCCGCGCCATCGCTCGTCAGGCCGAGGCCGAGCGTGAGCGTAGGGCCAAGATCATTCACGCCGAAGGCGAGGCTGCCGCAGCCGCGAATCTGGAAAAAGCCGCAGAGACGATGGCGCGGCAGCCGGGCGCCATCCAGCTCCGCTACCTGCAGACGCTGGTCGAGATCGGCTCGGAAAAGAAC
The DNA here is from genome assembly GCA_049579625.1 of Bryobacteraceae bacterium. Taxonomy (GTDB): domain Bacteria; phylum Acidobacteriota; class Terriglobia; order Bryobacterales; family Bryobacteraceae; genus CAJCIT01. The sequence continues at coordinate 10,156 of JBAUOG010000196.1, read as the reverse complement.
ACAACGGTAGTGTTTCCGCTGCCGATGGACCTACTAACATCTCTCGGACAGGTGCTGAAGAAACTCGCCGGCCCAGAGCCCGGAGGCTCGTCTGAGTCCCCGGGCAGCGGCAAGGCAATCGCCTCCGCCTAATCGAAACCCTGGAGGTGGGTGAGACCGATGGAGTTGATGCTGACGCTGCTTTTGGCGGCCTTCGTGGCGCCCGCGGAGCCGAAGGTGATCGCGGTCGACGTGGACAGCGTCGTCCATCCGATCACGCTGGAGATCATCGGGCATGCGATCGATGAGGCAGGCCGCGAGAACGCCGCCGCCGTGCTGCTGCGGCTCAATACGCCGGGAGGTTTGCTGGATGCGACGCGCGAGATCAATTCAAGGATCATCGCCTCGCGTGTGCCCGTGATCGCTTACGTGACACCGAGCGGGGGGCGCGCAGCTTCCGCCGGGTTTTTCCTGTTGGAGGCAGCGGATGTGGCCGCGATGGCGCCGGGCACCAACACAGGCGCGTCCTCGCCCGTACTACTGGGAGAGCAGATGGATCCGGTGATGCGCAGCAAAGTAGAAAACGATACCTCCGCCTGGCTGCGCAGCCTCGTCACCAAACGCGGCCGGAACGCGGAACTGGCGGAACAGACCGTTCGGCAGGCCAAGGCGTTCACCGAGAAGGAAGCCCTCGATAATCACCTGATCGACTTGATCGCGCCGGACGAACATCGGCTCCTGGACGAGATCGATGGGCGCGAGATCAAACGCTTTGATGGCCGCACCGAGAAGCTCCATACGCGAGGCGCAGAGATTGTCGAGTATCGCGCCTCGTGGCGCGAGCGCCTTGTCCGGGCAATTGCCGATCCTAACACCGGTTTTATTCTCCTGGTACTCGGAGCGCTCGGAATCTACATCGAGTTTCAGGCGCCGGGCCTGATTTTCCCGGGAGTAGCCGGCAGCATTCTGGTGCTGCTAGGGTTGTCTTCGCTGGCCGTGCTGCCGATTAATTGGGCGGGAGCCACGCTGCTGGTTCTTGCTGTAAGCCTGTTCGTACTGGAAGCGAAATTCGCCTCGCACGGGATCTTGGGAACGGGCGGGGCGGTGGCCATGGTGCTAGGCGCAGTGTTCTTGATCAACGGTCCGCCCGAGGTGCGGATTCATCTTTCCACGGCACTGGCTGTAACCCTGCCCTTCGCGCTCATTACGATGTTTTTGGTGACCCTGGTGATTCGCGCGCGGGCCTACCCGAGCAGTATGGGGCAACAAGCGCTTGTGAACCAGGTCGCCCGAGCGCGCACAGCACTCGATCCGGCGGGAACGGTCTTCGTCCACGGCGAACACTGGGACGCTGTGTCGAGCGTGCCGGTGGAGCAAGGCCGAGAGGTGCGCGTCGTTGGAGTCGACGGAATGAAACTCCGCGTCGAGCCAACAGACACTCCCTCCAAAGCGAGCTAGCGCAAAGCCTGTCCGATTTCTTCAGCGGCCTGAAACGTGGTCGACCGAACGCCGATTACGGAGCGCACCCCGCCTTTTCCAGTGGCGACAAGGCGGTGAGCACGCTCGTGTCCGGGTAGCTGTAAGCTCTATGCAAGGCCGTCGAAGGCGACTTGAACTCGAACCAGGGCAACAGAGCTTCGTTCTGCGGATGATATGTATAGCCGTGCATGGTGATCGGATAAGTCGCGTTCGGCAGGCCCTCGATGACATCTCCAACTTCCAAGTTGTCCTGGCAGTTGCCGTTTGGCGAAAGCCACCAGGGCGTAATGTTATGCACGCCGTCGAAGGCGACCAGGGGGTCGGCGAACGTCTCAGACATCTCGTGGCTCAAAGCTGTGACGTCCGTAAATGCATCGCCGAACAGGCCGGGACTGATCCAACTCGAGTAGTTCATCACGTAAAAGCGCAACTGATTGCCGTTGCTCGGAATGCCGGGTTCGTAATCGAAAGAGTGGAAACCGAGAACGCAGCACTGTGAGGGATCGTTGTTAAAGTACAGATACGCGTTGGGGAACAGGAGGGTGGTTATGTCGTGCGTGGTCATGTCGCCCGCCAGTTCGGCGGCGCCGATCACGGTAGTGTTGTCGACCGGATAAGTCGGCGGAAAGAGGCTATTTGAGAAGGTGTCCGCATCGATCAACACATATAGGCAACATGTACCATCCGTGTTTAGGGCGAAATAGTAGGTTCCGCGAATGAGCTTCATGACGCGATGTGTTTTTACGGCCGGACTCAGCAAGGCATGCCAGTTGTCCTCGACGTCGTCGCCGAAGGACGCGCGCTGAACCGCATCCGTGAACTGGGTCGGCCGTTCGCTGCTCGAATACCAGTCATTTTGAAACACCGGTGAATTCAGAACCGGCCTCACGAATTGAGTGGCATCCGAATAGAGCCGGCGCCCGTTCACGAAACGCGGAGAGCCGTCATAATTTCGCAGATCGAGAGATACAGGTATGACTGGAGCGTCGATCACCGTAGTAACGTTGGATTCCGGCGGAGTGCCCACCATGTTATATAGCCATTTCCGGTTCGGATTCCCGAAAGGATCGTAACCGTCCGCGAAGAACTGGCCGTTCCAGGTCGGGATAGTGTCGACACCCGGGACGCCCGCTAAAGCCGACGCGGCGTTCGACACCACGGACGAGCCTTTGGCCTTGGCTAAGGCTTGCGCCCCGTCCCAATGAGCCGTCGGGTGAACTCCAGCCAAGTACTGGATAGTTAGCTGGTCGGGTTCCTGAGCATGAGTAGTTCGCATCGTTCCCAGAATGCTCACCACTGAAATGGCAAGCGCACAGATAGATCGGTGAATTCTAACCTGCATGTCCTCTGCTTCTCCTCGGTAAGTGGACTGGCACGGCGCGATTGGCGTTCGAGTCAGTTTGTTTGGATTCTCGACCGTCAGCAATCTAACACTCGAAACCGGGTTATCGATTTGTCGCTTCTCGTGTTTTTAGGTGGATACTAGGCGAGGGGTATCGCCTTTGTGGGTTCAACCGACCTAACCCTCGGACGAGACTTTACAGCACTATTCGCTCATTGTCAATTAAGAAAAAATGACATTAAGACAAAACGATAATGTCGTTCGCGATTAAAAGGAGTGGAAGGAAACAAAGGGACCGTTACCGCGATTCTTATTACGAAACTTACTCGGACCTGCCTTCGGTACCGCGCCTAATCCTGCTCACCGAGAGTCTGGATGTACCTTTTGCCGCACGGATAGAAAAAACGAGAACTATTGGTCGGGGAAGATGGCCCCGGGGAACAATGTCAGATCGCATATGAAATCCTCTACAGTTGGATGCGTGTCGGCTGCCTAAGAGGCAGGCATCGGTGGACTACAGCGTGATGCGAATGGAACCAGGTTTATCGAGACGTCAATTTTTGAGGCGAAGCGCCGCGTTGGGGCTGATGGCGCCGCCGTTTGCACGCGGAGCCGGGCGGCGCATCCTCGCCTATGTTGGGACCTACAGCTCACCGCAAGGGCCCGAAGGCAGCAAGGGACGAGGGCAGGGCATCTATTTGTTTGAGATGGACCGGTCGACCGGCGCATTGACGAAGCGCGGGCTATTTGAAGATGGCCTGAATCCCTCGTGGCTGGCTTTCCATCCATCGGGAACCTTCCTCTATGCCGCCAATGAGGTTTCGGATTTTGAAGGGACGCAGTCCGGCGCGGTGACGGCTTATGGTGTCGAGCGCGGGTCGGGGCGTTTGGCGCGACTGAATACTGTTAGCTCACAAGGCGCCGGCCCGGCGCACCTCAGCGTACATCCTTCGGGAAAGTATGTGTTCGTGGCGAACTATCATGGTGGGTCGTTCGCGGTGTTGCCGGTTGGTTCCGACGGGCGGCTTCGGGCGGCCAGCGACGTGAAGCGCGATACCGGGCCCGTCGGTCCAGTCCATGCAACCAGCGCGCCGCCGGGAAGCTTTGCGATCAGCGGTCACGACCGTACACACGCCCATATGATCGAGGCCGATCCGGCCGGCAAGTTCGTCCTGGGGAGCGATCTCGGAATGGATCAGATTCACGTCTGGAAGTTCAATGCCGAAGCGGGCACTCTGGAGTCCAACGGCGCATTCATCCCTGTGCCGCCCGGCGACGGTCCCCGACACTTTGCCTTTCATCCGAATGGGCGCTGGCTGTATTCGCTGCAGGAAGAGGGGTCGACGCTGATCCTGTTCAACTATGATGCAGCCTCCGGCAAGTTGACGCAAAAGCAGCAGGTCTCGAGTTTGCCGGCCGGTTTCGAAGGTACAAACTTCACTTCGGAAGTGCGCATTTCACGGGACGGACGATTCCTCTATGCGGGCAACCGCCTGCACGACAGCATCGCCTGGTTTTCGATAGGAGCATCCGGCAACTTGAAGTTTGTTGGAGAAACGTGGACGCGCGGCGATTATCCCCGCAGCTTTACCATCGATCCGAACGGGGGCTTCCTCTATTCGTGCAATCAGCGCAGCGATGCGGTGACTGTGTTTCGGGTCAACCGAATGACGGGGGAGCTGATATTTACGGGGCAGTATGTGCCGGTGGGGACGCCGTCGATTATTGTGTTTCTGGAGGTTGGGTAGGAAGGCGCCTTAATTGATATGGCCGCCGAAAAAAAGGATAAACGCGGATTATTTGGATTTTCTACTCCGAGGACGATGTTCGACCGCATGGACGCCGCCGGTTCGGGCATCCTTGGCCTGACCAATGTCGCGCGCATGCTTTTTGAGTTCCCTTCGCACTGCCTGTGCCGCGCTCAGCGCAGCGTGCGGTTCAGCAGCGCCGCCAAGCGGAGGTCGCCCTTGGATAACTGGTCGCGAAGCACCGGCTTCATGTCATTTATATAAAGGGTGTCGACAACCGTCTTGAAGTTGGTGATCTCAGGCGGGGCGGCTTGGCAGCCCGCCGGGAAAACCTCCGGCTCCAGTGGGATGTGAAGGCGCTTATAGATGACCCGGTCGGCAAGCTAGTGCGATTCCCATGCCCAGTCGCGCTCGTCACCCTTCGCCCACTTCTTCTGGATGCGCGGGCCGAGTTGATCCAGGTAGCTCTGTAGGTGGGTCGCCAGCACCGCGTCGTCTTTCTCGATTTCGTTTAGCATGCCGCCGTCCCAGAGCGCGTGAAGATTGCGGGCCGTGTCCACGGGAGGGTCGAGGCGTTCGCAGTTTCCGCCCAGATCGGCGTCCGAAATGGCGTGGAGCGGCTGATGGACATCCCCTACAAAGTGGATGAGGAAACGGATTGCGTCGAGGTCGCTCCATTTGGAGGCCGTCCCCTTTTTTGCAAGTTGCTGAGAAAACAATAGGATACGGGCCGTGACGCAATCCTGTTTGGCGCACCGTCTGTTCATGTCGTCTTGCTTGTCCTGCAAAGTGAGGTCGATGTAATGCCATTCACCGGTCTTGGTGGATGCTTTGACCTCGTCGGCCCATGTGAGAGGCCTTTGCCATAGCGTCGGCAACGGCCGCCGTGGAATCCGGCACCCCCAGAATCGCCGCCACCCGGGACCGGGCCTTAGGGGACAAGTGGGCGGCCGCCACTCGGGCGACCGTCCGGTGACCGGTTTCCCACCAGCCAAAGGCGGTGGAAGTCGTGGCTGCACAAATAGTTACGGCGGTAAACAGACGAGATAACATGAGGTTTTCGACCGTCGAGGACTGGATGAGACTCTTCCTACTGTAAATGGCTGATGCCGGTTAGGTATAACAGGGCATAAAAAAGGTCTCGGGCAGATCGACGAGGCGTCGATCACAGGCCGGGGGCTTACCCTACAGCGGGTCGTTGTATATATGAGCACACTAGACTAAGATAGTTGCAGTCTAGGCGGCTCATGTGGTAGCCTAGTCTTCGAAGGCACACGACTATGGACTTCAATCGACTGACGGAAAAGAGCCAGGAGGCGGTCCGGCAGGCACAATCTCTGGCAACCAAATACGGCAACCAACAGGTGGAAGTTGAGCACCTGATGGCAGTGCTTTTGGAGCAGGAGGGCGGGTTGGCGCCGTCCATCTTGCTGCGAGCGGACATCCAACTGGAACCGCTGCACCGCAAGGTGATGCAGGAGATTGAGAAGCTTCCCAAAGTCAGCGGAAGTACGGCGGCGGATCAACTCTACATCACGCCACGACTGAACAAGCTTTTCTCAGCGGCGGAGGATCAGGCCAAGCGGCTGAAAGACGAGTACGTTTCAGTGGAGCACTTGCTGCTCGCTGCGGCTGATGACAACGGGCCTACAGGAAAGCTGTTGAAGGAAGCGGGCCTGACGCGCGATCGTTTGATGAAGGCCCTGGCTGAGGTGCGCGGAAACCAGCGGGTGACGACGCAGAATCCAGAAGCGACCTACGAGGCGCTCGAGAAATATGGCCGCGATCTGACGCAAATGGCTGCCAAGGGCAAGCTGGACCCGGTGATCGGGCGGGATGAAGAAATCCGCCGCGTGATCCAGGTGCTGTCACGGCGGACGAAGAACAACCCGGTGTTGATCGGTGAGCCCGGCGTCGGCAAGACGGCGATTGCCGAGGGGCTGGCCCAGCGGATTGTGCGCGGCGACGTGCCGGAAGGATTGAAAGATAAGCGCGTGGTGGCCCTCGACATGGGCGCGCTCATCGCCGGCGCCAAGTTTCGCGGCGAGTTTGAAGAGCGGTTGAAAGCGGTTTTGAAGGAAGTCCAGTCTGCTGAAGGCCGGATCATATTGTTTATCGACGAATTGCATACGGTGGTCGGAGCAGGGAAGGCCGAAGGCTCGATGGATGCTGGTAACCTGCTGAAGCCGATGCTGGCGCGCGGTGAATTGCACTGCATTGGCGCAACCACGCTGGACGAGTATCGGAAATACATCGAGAAGGACGCGGCGCTGGAACGGCGCTTTCAGACCGTGTTTGTGGACCAGCCCTCGGTGGAGGACACGATCTCCATTCTGCGCGGTCTCAACGAGCGCTATGAACTGCACCACGGGGTGCGGATCAAAGACACGGCGCTGGTGGCGGCGGCGGTGCTTTCAAATCGCTACATCACAGATCGGTTCTTGCCGGACAAAGCGATTGATCTAGTGGACGAAGCAGCGGCCAAGCTGCGCACGGAGATTGATTCCATGCCTTCCGCGCTGGACGAAATCCTGCGGCGCACCATGCAGCTCGAAATTGAGCGTGAGGCGTTGAAGAAGGAGAAGGACGCGGCCTCCAAGGAGCGTCTAAACAGAATTGAGCACGAGCTGGCGGAGCTGAAGACTTCGTCGTCGGCGCTGAAAGCGCAATGGGACGCCGAGAAGGAAGCCGTGCAACGGGTCCGAACGCTGCGCGAGCAGATGGACAACGTCAAGAACCAGATTGCGCAGGCGGAGCGAGCTTACGACCTGAATAAAGCAGCCGAGCTGAAGTACGGAACGCTGGCGGAAATGGAACGGCAGTTGAAGACCGAAGAGGCGCGCATGGCGGCCAACATGGGCTCGACCACGCGGCTTCTGAAGGAAGAAGTGGACGAGGAAGATATCGCTGCTGTGGTGAGCCGCTGGACCGGCGTGCCGGTTTCGAAGCTGCTTGAGGGCGAGATGAAGAAGCTGTTATCGCTCGAAGAGGAACTGCATCACCGGGTGATCGGCCAGGACGAAGCGGTGACGGCGGTTGCGGAGGCCGTGTTGCGGGCTCGGTCGGGATTAAAAGATCCCAAGCGGCCCATCGGCAGCTTCATCTTCCTGGGGCCGACCGGCGTCGGCAAGACGGAGCTGGCCCGCGCGCTGGCCGAATACCTGTTTGACGATGAGCGCGCGATGGTTCGCATCGATATGTCGGAGTATCAGGAGAAGCACACCGTATCGCGGCTGATCGGTGCACCCCCGGGCTACATCGGCTACGACGAGGGCGGCCAGCTAACGGAAGCAATACGGCGCCGTCCTTACTCAGTGGTCTTGTTCGATGAGATCGAGAAGGCGCATCACGACGTTTTCAATACACTGCTGCAAGTGCTGGACGATGGGCGTCTCACGGATGGCCAGGGGCGAACCGTAGACTTCAAGAACGTCATTGTCATCATGACGTCGAATGTCGGCAGCCATTTGATCCTCGATTATAAGGGCGCCTTTGAAGGATCCGGGTACGAGCGGATGAAGGAAAAGGTGCTGGCCGAGCTACGCAACGCTTTCCGGCCCGAGTTTTTGAACCGGCTGGATGACATTATTGTGTTCCACGCCTTGACCCAGGAGCACTTGAAGCAGATCGTCGAGATCCAGTTGAACGGCTTGCGGGCACGGCTCGCGGAGCGGCATGTGACGCTGGTTCTGACAGACGCGGCCCGGACACGGTTGGTGAGCGAAGGCTACGACCCGGCATATGGTGCACGGCCCCTGAAGCGGGCGATCCAGCGCGAGATTGAAACACCGCTGGCGCGGATGATCCTGGCCGGCGAAGTCAGGGATGGGCAAGAGGTCTTTGTGGACGCCAAGCGGCTGTCGGAAGGCCTGGCGTTCGAAGTGCACGCGGCCAACGAGGCGGCGCCGGTGACCGGTTAATGTTTCTTATGAGATGCGGTGGCGAGCTATAACGCCCGCTGCCTGCATCTAACTGGGTAGTAGGAACGTAGGGGAAATCGTTTTTCGTTCCTGTACGTCAAATTGAGTGAGGCGGCTCAGCGCAGTGGAAGGGAATCCCCGGCGGTGGGCGCGAAGGTAGAGTTGGCTTCGGACCGGGCAATGACTGGTTTGAAGCAGGCGATCGAGCGGCATCCTCCGGTTCGCTGCGTCGGCCAAATTGGGTAATAGTACTTAGAGAAAGGGATTTTCAGGACATGTCAAAGGTAGTTCAATTTCGCCGCACCACCGCCATATTGACGCTGGTTGCCGCTTCGATTGGCGGAGGCTTGATCGCCGCATTCGCCGTTTCCTCCAAGAGTGGCGCGCCGCCGCTATACACCACGGCGAGCGCAGCCGGCTATACGAATCCGCTGCCGGGTTCGTTTGCGGATGTGATCTCACACGCAACCCCGGCTGTGGTGAACATCTCATCGACCCGCATCATTAAGGCGTCTGAGCAAGAAGGGCAGAACCCGATGATGTCCGATCCGTTCTTCCGCCAGTTCTTTGGCGGTAACGGCCGCATGCCGAAACCGCACGACCGTAAAGAAGGCAGTTTAGGTTCCGGCGTCATCATCAATTCAGAGGGCTATATTCTGACCAACAATCACGTGGTCGACAAGGCCAGCGAAGTGAAGGTGAGTTTGCTCGACAAGCGCGAATTCACCGCGAAGATTATCGGTACCGATCCGCAGACGGATGTAGCCGTTCTGAAGATTGACGCCAAGGATCTGCCCGCTTTGGTTCTAGGCGATTCGGCAAAATCGCAGATCGGCGACCTGTGTTTTGCAATTGGCAATCCGTTCGGCGTGGGCCAAACGGTAACCATGGGCATTGTGAGCGCCAAGGGCCGCGCGCTGGGCAACCAGGCAGCCAACGGCGGCCAGCTGTTTGAAGACTTCATTCAAACCGACGCTGCCATCAATCCGGGCAACTCCGGCGGCGCTCTCATCAATGCGCGTGGCGAGCTGATCGGCATCAACACCGCCATCCTGACCGGCGGCAACAGCATGATGGGCGGCGAGGGTGGAAATATCGGCATTGGCTTCGCCGTGCCGGTGAACATGGCTCGCCTGGTAATGGACCAGCTGGTGAAGAACGGCAAAGTGACTCGCGGCTATATTGGCGCGTACCTGCAGCCGATCAATGAGAAGCTGGCGCAGCAGTTCGGCTTGAAGGATGAGCGCGGCGCTCTGGTCGCGAAAGTCGAACCCGGCAAGCCTGCCGACAAGGCCGGCATCAAGGCCGGCGACGTCATCGTTGGACTGAACGGACAAATGATCGACGACCCCAACGCTCTGACCAATATGGTGGTTCAGCAAACGCCCGGTTCGACGGTGACGCTGGATGCGATTCGCGACGGCAAGCCGACGAAGTTCACCGTGACGCTGGGCAGCCGGCCCAACGAAGGGAGCTTAACCAATGACAGCTCCAATCCAAACGGCCCAAGCGAGAAGGCGAGTGGTGCTCTGCAAGGTGTGCAGGTGGAGAACCTGACTCCGGATGTCGCGCAGCAGCTTCAACTGCCATCGTCAACCAAGGGTGTTGTAGTTTCAAGCGTTGACGAGAGCAGCCCGGCGGCCGAAGCGGGCTTGCAGCAGGGCGACGTCATTCAGTCGGTCGACAAG
>JBAUOG010000195.1:0-1567 GCA_049579625.1 Bryobacteraceae bacterium | reverse complement strand
GCGCGCGGCCGGCACCCGACGCCTCTACCGGCTCAACCCGGCAGCCGTGGCCGCGTTGCGCGATCAGCTCGACACCTTCTGGCAGCGGGCTCTGGCCAGCTACGTGGATGTTGCCGAACAAGCGACGGAGGAGAGTCCATGACCCGAACCGAGGTCCCCGTTGTCCGCAAGCAGGTGGTGGTCAACGCGCCGGCCGAGCAGGCCTTCACAGCGTTCACCGAGAGGTTCGGCGACTTCAAGCCGCCGGAGCACAACCTGCTCGCGGCCGCGATCGCCGAGACCGTCTTCGAGCCCTACGCCGGCGGGCACATCTACGACCGCGCCGTCGACGGCAGCGAATGCCGGTGGGCGCGAATCCTGACCTACGAGCCACCCGCCCGCGTGGTATTCAGCTGGGACATCAGCCCGCAATGGCAGATCGAGACCGACCCGGAACTGACCAGCGAGGTCGAGGTCCGGTTCGTGGCCGAGGGACCGGACCGCACCCGGGTCGAACTGGAGCACCGTCACCTCGACCGGCACGGCCCCGGCTGGCAGTCGGTCAGCGACGGCGTCGACAGCGACCAGGGATGGCCGCTCTACCTGGCCCGGTACGCCACCCTGCTCGAGGGCCGCTGACATGGCACCAGTTATCGCCAGCATTGTGGTGGACCGTCCTGCGGCCGAGGTGTTCGCCTACGCTACCGACCCCGCGCGCGTCCGCGAATGGCAGCGGGGCGTCATCGACGCTCACCCGGACCAGCCCGGCCCGGCGCGGGTGGGCGCGAAGTGCCTGACCACCCGGCGAATCGGCGGAGCCAACCGGACGGTCACCTCCGAGTTCACCCACATCGACGCCCCCAGGGCATGGGGTGTGCGGGGCATCGACGGGCCCATCCGCGCCACCGTCGACGTCACGGTGGAACCCCTGACCGGCACCAGTTCCCGGCTGACCATCGCGGTCGGCTTCGACGGGCACGGCATCGGCAAACTGCTCGTCCCGCTCATCGTTCGCCGCCAGGCGCAAAAGGAAATGCCCGCCAACGTCGAGGCCCTGAAGCGGCGCGTCGAGGCCCAGCAGCTACAGCACCCGGCGTAGGACCAGGCCGAGGAGCCTGTCTCACTTGTCGGGAAACGGGCGCGGCGGCACCGCCCGGGTCTCTGTGAATCTGGATTTTGGTGTCTTCGCCGGACAGGAGGGGGTGTGCGACGGCTGGCGATCCAAAGGGTAACCGGCGCTTTTGAAGACTGGCCCGGCTGCTGCCTCGTGACTGCACATCGGTGCAGATGCTCGCCGGAGATGTGGCCGGCTGAAGTCCAGTCGTTGATCTAGGACGGCGTCCTGGCGGTCCGGGGTCCCGGTTTGATGGCCTGGATGATGGCGGAGTGCATCTCGTCAGCGACCTCGTGGGTGGGGGTGATGCTGATGGCGGTGAAGCCGGTCTGGGTCAGGCCGTCCCGGTATTCGGTGAAGGACAAGGCCCCGGCGAGGCATCCGACGTGGCTGCCCCGTTCGGCGCGGTCTGCTGCGGTCAGGTGGTCTTCGGCGAGGATGTCGGAGACGCCGAAGCGGCCGCCGGGCTTGAGC
>JBAUOG010000194.1:0-2770 GCA_049579625.1 Bryobacteraceae bacterium | reverse complement strand
CAATGAGACCGGCGGACGGAGGCTTACCCTCCTTAAGCGCCGTTTTAATTCGACTATTGCTCGCCGATTCCCTTCGCGCCGCCGGTAACTTTTTCGGCGTCTTCGGGCGTTAGCTCATCAGAGTGGTTCTCCAATTCTGTCGCGGCAGCCTGGTCTTGAATCGATTCTTCTTTTTTGGTTAGGTCTTGGTCGGTTGGCATAGGTCTCTTTCTGACGATCCCCACTTCAGTCGGGGCATCGTATTAATCGACAGTAGTGGGAGAACGCTTGGGAGTCAAGGAAATCGTAAGGGAAAAAATACCGCGTCCCTTGCGGCTACCAGACGTCCGAAACGCCGGCAGGCGCTCCTATTGCAGCTTCACCGGGTAGGGTGCGTGCGGCGGAAGCTTGGGCGTGGATTGATTCAGCTTCTTGAGTAGTTCGGCTATGCCGCGCTCGAGTTGCGGATCGTGGCCATCGATCACGGACTTGGGGTCGTTCTCAACCACGATGTCCGGATCGACGCCATGGCCTTCGACGGTCCATTCGCCCTTGGCATTGGCGTAGGCGAATTCCGGCACGTTGACATGACCGCCATCCATCAACTGGCCGTGATCGGTGATGCCGACGACGCCGCCCCACGAGCGCTGGCCAATGAGTGGACCCAGCCCCGCGGTCTTAAACATCCAGGGAAAGATGTCGCCGTCCGAACCTGAGTTTGCATCGAGCAGAACCACCTTGGGTCCAATGAAGATGCGCTCCGGATAGGTCCCCGGTGTTTGGTCAGTGCGGTCATAAGTCATGGCGAGGAGGGTCTGAGTCAGACGCCCGATCACCATTTGCGAAATGTTGCCGCCGCCATTGCCGCGGTCGTCGATGAGAAAGGCTTCTTTTCTGAGCTGCGGGTAATACCACTTGATGAACTCGCGAATGCCGGCTTCTCCCATGTCGGGCAGATGCATGTAGGCGATGCGGCCGTTTGAGAGTTCATCGACGCGACGCCGGTTCTGCTCGACCCAGTCCATGTAGATCAGGTTGGTCTCGGCCGGAAGTGGCCGATAGTCCACCTTGCGGGCTCCCGCGACTGTAGGGCTGCTGTTCAACAGAAGTTGGACGGGCCCATCGCCCGCGTGTCTCAGAAATTCATAGATGTCCTGTTTGGTTGTTACGTCTTCTCCGTTGATGGCGAGAACATAATCGCCAACCTTCGCGTCGACGCCGATTTCGGTCAGGGGGGAGCGGTAGATATCCTCTTCGTTCTGGCCGGCGAAGATCTTCGCAATCCGATAACGGCCGGACGCGGCATCCACTTCGAACCGAGCTCCCGGTAGACCTGCGTGTGGGCGGGGAGGCAGCTGAAAGTCGCCGCCATCTATATAGGCGTGCTGAACGGTGAGCTCGGCGATCATCTCGCCGATCACATAATTCAGGTCCGAGCGGTGGGCAACGTAGGGAAGAAGCTGGCTGTAGCGCACCCGGAGGGCTTCCCAATCGTAGCCGTGCATGTTGGAGGCGTAGAAGAAGTCACGGTAACGCCGCCACACCTCATTGAAAATCTGACGCCACTCTTCGGCGGGAACTCGTTCGGTCATGAGACCCGCCGTGGAGACGGCCTTCTTCGACGAAGCGCCGGTAGGCGTAGCATCATAAACGCTGAAGTTCTGGAGCTGGCGGACCAGCACTTTTCCTCCGTCTCGAGAGAGGGCAAAGCCATTCAGGTCGTCGACCAGTGTCACGTCCTTTCGGTCTTTGAAGGTGTAGATGTGGAGGCTGGGCTTCGTGCCCGCCTCGCGGCCGTAGTACGGCGCTGGGGAAACTCCAAACACAAGCGCGCCGGTTTTTGCGGCAATGCCGAAGTAGTTATTAGCATCGAGCGGAACGCGGGCGATGCGCTGATCGAGTCCGTCGAAGTCGATGGGCTTATCCTTCTTCACCTCGGTCTTGACTTCGTCCCTCTTTTCAGCGGGCGAATCGGACTTCTTGTCACCGTCCTTATTGGCTTGATCGCCCTTCTTCTCGGTGTTGTCGGCGGCCTTGCCGGGGAGGGAAACTTCGTCGCTTTCTGGCGGGAAGGGATTCTTGACGTCTTTGCGAAGCGCCAGGACGAAGATGCCGCGTGCACGGTTGGTGGCGAAGTTGAATTCAATCTGTGAGATCTGAGGGTGGAACTCGTGGTTGGCGAGATAGTACAGATAGTCGCCGTTGGGATCCCAGACCGGGGAATTCTCGTCGAACCGGCCACTGGTTATGCGGTGCAGCTTGCCGTCCGCCAAGCTCCAGATGTATAGTGCGGAGAAATTGTTCGGGTCATTCATGCTGAAAGCGAGATACGCGCTGCCCGGTGACCACTCATAATCACGCACTCCGCCGTCCTTCGAGTGCGCGATTTCTTCCAGTTTCTTGTCGGCGACGGTGACGATCCAGACCCGCCCGTCCTTGTCGCTAAAAGCGATTCGTGTACCGTCCGGCGACCACTTCGGGTCGTAACGGAACGCATGGCCTCCGCTAGTAATCTGCTCGGCAGGTGACAAACCGTCCTGAGCGACAACCCAGATCTCTTCTTCGCCGGTCGCATCGGAAATGAACGCCACTTTCGTGCCGTCGGGCGACCAGACCGGCCATTTGTCGTGAGCGGCCGGGGAATGTGTCAGATTGCGAGTGGGACCTTTTTCGACCGGTGCGGAGAAAATATCGCCTCGCGCGCTGAACAGCACGCGCTCGCCCTTCGGGCTAAGTTCATACTGCTCAATCAGGGTCGCGGCCGAAACATAGGCCGGACGCCGGTTAATAC
>JBAUOG010000193.1:0-28666 GCA_049579625.1 Bryobacteraceae bacterium | reverse complement strand
CGCCTACCCAAACTATGACAATGCGATCGAAGTGCATCAGGGCGGCCAGGACAAGGAAGGCTCACTGTGGTATCAGATCGGGAGCAATAGCCCTCCGTCGTTCTCAAGCATCAGTTGGTCGTCCGCTGAGCGGTACGACACAGGTTACAACGCTACGGTGGCCGCCGATCTGAATGGCACGTCCAACACCAGCACGACAATCGTCGAAGTGCATCAGGCAGCGAAGAACGAATCCGCTCTTTGGTACCACGTCGGCCTGCTGACGCTCGGGGCTTCGCCGACCATGAGCTGGGGCCCGCCACTCGAAATCAACGGCGGCATGAACACAGGCTACGCACCGACTGTTTCAGTGGCTAACAATCTTGCTGTTTTAGTGGCCGAGGGAAGCGGGGGATCGTTGTGGTACGCCATCGGCGTGGTGGACACAACCACCTCCACGATCACTTGGACCGACCCAATATCGTACGGTACGGGCTACAACCCGACGGTCTCGGTGTTTGGGGATGGCACGACCTCTTATATCGGCAAAGGATGGGTCGTAGTGGAGGCACATCAGGTGGACAAAGGCAAAGGATCGTTGGAGTACAGTGCCGGCGTGTTGACAAATGGAATGGGCGGCATCCCTCCTACGTCCATAACGTGGAGCACAGACGTGGACATTTCTTATGCCACAGGTTGTTACCCATCCGTCGCTCTGTCCTTTAACGGGTATACTCCAACGAATCTGAGCGTGACAGAGACTCATGAAACCGGTTGCGGGTCCGCAAAAACCATCGAGTATTCGTTCGGCGACCTGAAGAGGAAGAAGTAAAGATCGGGGCTAAGGGTCGTCGCAATCTGGTGGCATCCGGCAATCCAGTACCATCGAACGTCGCAAGCGGTGGTCGAGGCGAAGGCGCAATCCTAGCGGCCCGCTGATGCTTGCTTCGGCTCAGCCGTCTGCGGCAGGTCGCGCATCAATCGCCTGTTGAACGGCGGCTCTCGACCCAGCCATTCACCCCTTAGGCGACCTTTTTAGTCCTTCTTCAGCAGTCCTGCGGGGCGAGTTTCGACTTCTTGCTGTTCGGTTTAGGACAACCCGTCTCGATTCCGTACAAGTCAAAGGCCGTGAAACAGGCCGTTCGTGTGGAAACATGCGTAAGTGATCCGAACGATTTGGCGGGGAACGTGCAGTTATAAGGTAGAACCGTCATTTCATTGGGGAGTTCCATGCGGAACCTGTTTCGAGACATTCGCTTTACCTTTCGCCAGCTGCGCAAGTCGCCGGGATTTACGCTGACCGCGGTGCTCACACTCGCTTTCGGCATCGGCGCAACCACTGCCATCTTCTCGATTGTCGAGGGCGTGCTGCTGCGGCCGTTGCCATTTCCGGACCCGGCCCGGCTGGTGACGCAAGGCGATGTGTTGGAGGGCGGGAATCTCGGCGGAGCACCCGCGACCACTGCGGTGGGGTTTCGTGCATACGCGCGGGACACGGGTAGTTACTCCAGCCTTGGCGCCTACCAACAAACCAACGTCGAACTTTCAGGCACAGGCGAGCCGGCTCGGATCAATGCATCGCGGCTCACGGCGAGCATGTTTTCGGTGCTGGGCGTATTCCCTTCGATGGGACGCGCCTTTACGCAGCAGGAAGATGATGGCACCTACCAGGTGGCCATACTGAGCGATCAGATGTGGCACAGCCGCTTTCATGGCGACACCAGCATCCTGGGCACAAAGATTTTGCTGGACCGCCGACCGTACGAAGTTATTGGCGTGATGCCGCGCGGGTTTGAATTCCCGCTCGTGCCGGGACAGTTGAACCGCAGCGAAGTCTGGCTGCCGATGAGCTTCACCCCCGAAGAAATCGCTCACGCCGCCGGTTGGGAGTTTCAGATGGTGGGCCGGCTGAAGCCCGGCGTGACGCCGGCGCAGGCCGAACAGGATGCGGGGCGCGCGGCACGTGAGATCATGCGCGGCTTTCCCGGCTATATGAGCAGCTTGCACATACATCCAGTTGTCCAGCCGCTCGCTGAAAGCACGGTTGCGCAAGCCCGGCCTCTGGTTCGCACGCTCTTTCTGGCCGTCGTGGTTGTGCTGTTCATTGCCTGCGCCAATCTCGCGAGTTTGTTGTTGGTTCGGGTGATTCGCCGCAGACACGAAATCGGGGTACGCCTTGCTTTAGGCGCGAGCGGAGCGGCCGTTCTGCGCCAGACTCTGCTGGAGACCATGACGCTGAGCCTGGCCGGCGGCCTGCTTGGGTTGCTTCTGGCGTGGGCTGCGCTGCGCGTTGGTGTGAGTTTTCTGCCGGAGTCGCTGCCGCGGATTAGCACCATCGCCCTCGACTGGAAGGTGGTGGCGTTCTCCATTTTGCTGGCCGTGCTCACCGGTCTTCTGTGCGGGCTGCTTCCGGGTTTTTCCGCTGCGCGCGCCAGTGTCAACGACGCGCTCAAGGAGGGTGGCCGCAGTCGTACGGCCGGCGGCGGCCAGGCGCGAGTGCGCTCGGCGTTGGTGGTCGCCGAGGTGGCCGTGGCATTGGTGCTCCTGGTCGCTTCCGGGTTACTGTTGCGCAGCTTTGAAAAGATGCGTGCGGTTGACCTGGGCTTCCGTACCGACCACATTCTCACCGCGGCGTACAGCTTGCCTGGGCAGCAGTACTCGCAACAGGCCGCAGTGGACAAAATCGATGTTTCCATGCTGCACCAACTGGAGCAGTTGCCGGGCGTCGAGTCCGCTGGCATCACCTCGCAATTGCCGGCTGCGGGCTATGGCGGAAACAGCGCCTTCGTTGTGGAAGGCTACGTTCCTCCCAAAGGCGCCGGCCTGAATCTTTCCTGGTCGGGCCACGAGGTGATGGGCAACTATTTCCGCGCTGCTGGGATTCCCCTGTTGCGTGGCCGCGACTTCACCGAAGCAGATGGGCCGGGCGCCCTGCTGGTAGCCATTGTCAACCGCAGCTTAGCCCAACGCTACTGGCCAGGCCAGGATCCCGTGGGCAAACGTCTGCGCTGGGGCTTACCGGAGACGCCCACACCCTGGATGACTGTGGTCGGGGAGATCGGCGATATCCGGCAGACCGCGGCGGATGCCGAAATCCAGGACCAGATTTATCAGCCAGCCCGTCAGAACGTGGCTTCCTATGGCTCTCTGGCGCGCCCCGATATGTTGAACGGCAGCGGAGGTTTCATCGTGCTTCGCACCACGCTGCCTCCGGAGCACATGGCGAACGTATTGCGTTCGGCCGTCCGCTCGCTCGATCCGCAGTTGCCACTGACTCAAGTCGGTTCCATGCAAAGCGTGATCACCGAGGGCCAGGCGTCACGCCGTTTCGACGCCATTCTCATTTCGGCGTTCGCCGGAGCGGCTGTCTTGCTGGCTCTGCTCGGCATCTACAGCGTGATTGCCTTCTCCGCTGCGCTACGTACGCACGAGATGGCCATTCGCCTGGCGCTAGGCGCACAACGGTCCAGCGTGATGGGACTGGTTCTCGCTTCCGGCGCCAAACTGGGACTGGTGGGCTGTGTCGTTGGCGCGATCGCGGCCGCATTTGCAACCAACCTGTTGCGCTCGCTGCTGTTCCAGGTGGATCCGCTCGACCCCACAGTGATAGTCCTGGCGGCTCTGTCGATTATCGCGCTCGCGCTGGCGGCCTCCATCATACCCGCGCGCCGTGCTGCGTCCGTTGAACCCATGCAGGCGTTCCGGGCGGAGTAGACGGTTGGCAGAAAGCCCAGCGCAAGGTCGGTTTGAAAGGTCTGATATGGCTGCAAGATTGGGTAAGGACCGGCCCTGAAGCCCTCGTTGTGGCGCGTTGCCGCTTATAGTTAAAACGAGACCCATGATCGACGAGACTTCGAAACCGGTAGACTTCGTGAGCCTGTACGTCCGCGCTTTTTCGGAGTATGGGACTGCTGCGCTGTGGAACGTGCGGCGCATGGAGAACCCAACCCCGGCCGACGCGCCGGCGATTACGCGAGCGTTACGAGTACACGGGGGCATGGATGGACGGCGCCTGGCGGAGCAGATCGAGAAACTCTGCCGTGCCTCTGCCTAGACTCCAATCTCATGTGCTGGGTGTGGTGGCGGCGCAACGCAGCCCTGACAGCTACATCCCGGGTGGTGTCGCCCTGAACCGCCAAGAACTACGCTATTCCGGTGACACCGGCATTTTCCAGGCTTCAGAGCAACGTCTTGAAACGGCGGCGGAGGCCGACGCGAAGGCGCTGACCGAAGCCGGATTTCCGGTCTCGTGGAAGAAGATTCAGAGCGGCAAGAGGGACGCGGAGGTGGAAGGTCTTGGCGATAGGATGCGGCAGTCCCCGGAAGAACTACTTTCCGACATCACGCGGCACAGCCGCTTTACAGCAGAGAAATTCCGGGTTTTAGCGACCTAGCGGCCCATCGATGTGCGCGAGTTGCACCGGCGAATTCGAAATATGATCGAACAGGCGGAGCGATTCATCAGCAGAATCCCAAGCGATGCTGTTGGCTTCGTTTTTCTCGAGGGCGGCAAGCCCGTTCAGCCCAACCTGGAAGCACTCGGAACCTACCAGCGACACGCGGGGGTAACCGGCGGAGTGTGGCCATCTTCCCCGGAGATATCTCGCGCGATGTTGGAGGGCTACAACAAGGAGCAGAACGGAAGCGACCTCAAACCGTAAGCTTGCAAGACTCACATCTCCAGCCTTCTAAAATAGTTGAGCGAATGACCACCGAACAACAGCTTCGCGAAAAGCTGCGCAAGATTACCGCGCTATTCGAGGGCGCCGCAACCCCAGGCGAACGCCAGGCGGCGGCTGCTGCGATGGAAAGGCTTCGCCTCGCTCTCGGCGCCGCGGCCAAAACGCAACCTGTGCCCGAGATGAAATTTATAATGGCGGATCAATGGCAGAGGCGGCTGTTTACCGCACTGTGCCGTAGATACGGGCTCGACCCGTATCGCTATAGAGGCCAACGTCGCACTACGGTGATGTTGCGCGCGCCCGATCCTTTGTGCTGGAAACGCTCTGGCCGGAATACCTGGAGTTGCAGGATGCCCTTCACTCCTATCTCAGCGAAGCGACCGAGCGCATTATTCGCGAGGAGGTTTACGGGGATGCGGGCGAAGCGGCAGAACGGACGGGCTGACGGTAGCCCGGCGTGATCCGCAGGGTAGAATCTGGGAATGAACGAGACAGAATTGGAAGCCCTCAACAGGCTTTCTTTCGCCGTTGAGAACTTAACCAAAACGATTGTCGAACTCAACCGCAAGATTGATCGTCTGGCTGGCCCTGAGCCAGCTGGAGCTTTTCCGAGCGCACAACCAAGCCACCCGAAAGAGGCGCCACCTGAGGGGCGGTGACCGCGAATAGCTCATCGCTACTTCCCTCCCAGTTATGAAATCCGTGGCGACTTTTGACCAGGAACTGCCGGCAGTAATAGCCAACCGTCTGTTCGTGTTCGACATGGACGGCACCTTGTTGGTCCGGACGACGGCATGTATTGAAATCGCCAAAGTGTCAGGCACCCTTGACCAGCTTCATATCCTGGAACGGAGGTTTGCAGCTGGAGAGATAGACGCATTTTGTTTCGCCCAAAACATAGGGGCGCTCTGGGGAATGGTTGACGAGCAGGTTGTGAGAACCGCCTTTCAAGCCACTCCTAAGCTCGCCAACATAGAAATGGTCACGTCTCTGATCCGGAGAGGCGGGGGGAAATCATGCCTGATCACCATGTCTCCGGATTTCTATGCCGACTTGTTTTACGATTACGGCTTTGATTTCATCGGAGCCTCTCGATTCCCGAGGAGTTCCAATGAGCAGGTAGAACGTGAACAGATTCTGAATCCCGGGGACAAAGCTGCGATCGTCGAGGGGTGGTGCCACCGTCTCGGCTTCGAGCTAAATCGATGCGTCGCTTTTGGCGACTCCATGTCGGATTACCTGTTGTTCCAGGAACTGAAGCACACCGTTTCGATAAACGGCGACGCGACACTCAGAGACTTGGCTCGCTACCACTATGAGGGATCGGATCTACTCGATGCTTTTATAATGATCTGTGACGCGCTGAGAGGCTGCGAAAACTCCAGCACAGATCTCAGCATGGGCCCACGGACGCATAACGAGCAGTGATGAAAAGCTTGCCCCCAACTCTCCCGGAATGTCCAGAGCTGTGAGAACTCCAGCACCGAACCGCGCGCGTCAGCGAGCGGATGCCGGCCCACGTGGCGCGGGCTTTAGCCGTGCTGTTAGCCCGCTGAGCCGATATTCATTTTTGTTTTCCGTTCCGATTCGGCGCGACTGCGGACTTTTCCCACAGACTCGTAAGCGAGCGGACTTGATGCGACATGAAACTAGTTTTTGCCTCTGCGACTAATGCCGACGCAGCCGCGCTCGCGGCGCTTCACTGCGTGGTCGCCGAGGACCTCACCCGCCGGTTCGGCCCTGGCTTCTGGTCGTCAGCACAAACGGAAAGGGGCGTGCTGGCGGATCTACGGAGGCCTAAGTTTTCACGAATCCTGATTGCCCGCAACAACCGGCGCATCATCGGCACCCTGCGTCTGGCCACCAAGAAGCCTTGGGCCATCGATACCGCGTATTTCACTGCCGCAACAAAACCTCTTTATCTGAGAGGCATGGCTGTCCATCCCGACCTCCAGCGCAAAGGAGTTGGCCGTCTCTTGCTGAAACAGGCCGAGGCCGTCGCGCGTGCCTGGCCCGCCGACGCCATTCGGCTGGATGCCTTCGACGCCGAAGCGGGAGCCGGAGCCTTCTATGAAAAATGCGGATTCCGCGAGGTCGCACGGGTGACGTACAAACGAGATCCGCTGGTGTATTTCGAGTTGGTGCTGGCGCCCCTGATCTCTACTCATCAAGTAGATCGGCAAACTCATCATTAGTAAGTCCTGCCTGCCTGATTATGCTCCTGACGGTGGCTTTCGGCAAGTCAAAGCCTTGATGATTGGGAACAGTTTAAGCGCCCGGGTTTGTTCGGATGCTTCAGTTGCACGTGCGAACCGGCTTGTTCGTGAATGAAGAAAACGGCTTTCTGGAGGGCCCGGAGGACCTGCTTGGGCTTGAGACTGCCGCTGATCTCCGCTGCCGGGCGCTTCACTTGTCCTCCTGACATGCGGCCTATTTGAATTGCCGAGCAACGGGCGTATACTCGGGGCGTCTGGGATGTATCCAACCCAAACGGCAAGGAGTTTCGCGATGAACACGAACGAAGGGCTCGCTGTGAACCGGCGGCGGTTTGTTCAGAATGCGGTGCTGGCGGCCGGAGCTATCCAAACGGCAGCCGCCGCAGCAACGGCTGTGCCGGCGGCGGACGTGAAGATCGGCCTGTACAGCATCACGTACGGCGGCGTCTGGTATCGCGGGGACGCCCTGTCGGTCGAACAGGTGATCGGACGGGCGAAGCGATTCGGCTACGACGGCGTGGAGATTGACGGCAAGCGGCCCCACGGGAACCCGTTGGATATGCCGAAAGCACGCTGCCGTGACTTACGTAAGATGGGGGCCGACCAAGGCATCGAGATCTACGCCGTTTCGGGCAACAACGATTTCAGTAGCCCCATCCCCGAGCATCGCGAATCGCAGATCGTCTACGCGCGCGAACTGATGCGGATGACCTCCGACCTAGGCGCGAAGGTCATGCGCGTGTTCGCGGCCTGGCCGGGCGTCACGTTGATACCCGAAGGCGGAGGCCGCTACGATATCGCCAAAGCGGTGTGGGAGGCCGAACACAAAGACTTCTCGGATGAACAGACCTGGGCGTGGTGCCGGCAGAGCCTGGCGGAAGCGGCGCGCTTAGCCGGCGAGTTCGGCGTGGTGCTCGCGCTCCAGAACCATCCTCCTGTCATCCACGGCTACGCCGACACGCTGCGCATGGTGAAAGAAGTAGCGTCACCGAACTTGAAAATCTGCTTTGACGCGCGCCTGGAGCACAACCTGGATGAAGTGGGCGTGCGCAAAGCCGTTGACGAGGTCGGCTCCCTCCAAGTGCTGTGGCACTACGGCGGCGAATATACGCGCGGCCCGAGCGGAATCCAGCTCAAGGGCGACGAAAAGTGCCTGGGCGAAATGCTCGGGCTTCTGGATATCGGCTATCTCGGGTATGCGGGGTTTGAGTTGTGCCACCCTCTGCCGGTGGTCGATGGCAAGACGGTAGGACTGGACTTCGTGGACCTGAACGCGCAATTGGCAGCGGAGTATATGAAGGGTATCCGCGCACAGGCGAAGAAACTGCACGCGAACGCACCAAGGCGCAACGGGGACACCCCGGCGTAAGGGCTAGCGCGGGTGAAATCCACCCTCGCCGTGTGGCACAGCTTCAGCATACTCGGGACGCGGCGGACCGTCTCAAGTGTCAGAAACTTCCGCATTTCAGGGCAATCCGTGGCACAGCCTTTAGACTGTGATGCTCGGAACTAGGCGTGTCCCCAGCGCGATAAAGCTCACCAACCTCAGTTCAGAACCACTGCAACGCCATTGGCGTCTCGGCGGTCCTTTTGGCCTGAGACCAACTTATGCTGCCCTCACCCCGTCAGAGGGTGTTCCATCGTATCGCGCCGCACCCGGACTTTTACCTCCACGCGCGATCCGAGCCAGTTGATGATCGAAATGAGCCGGTCGACGGTGAACCGTCCGAGGTTCGCACTGCGGATGCGCCGCAATGCCCGTGCGACTCTGCGCTGCACGTACAGTCAGATGTTCGCGCTCGACTCGTTGCGGAGCCCGATCACGGGCACCCAATGATAGCCTTCGGCTCAGATCCCGAGGTCTTTGAAGAGTGCCTCGCTAGAGCGTGACCGCTTCCCCCTGCCCCTATCGGCGGCGCGCATCGCCTTGACCGTGACGGCGTTGGGAATCCTCACTTCGAGGGGCAGCGCCTTCTCGGCGGCCACGCGGACCAGTAACATCCGAACCGCGTCGGACACCGAAATGCCCATCGCGGCCAGCGTTTTCGCCGCCTTCTGCTTGGTCTTTTCGTCCACGCGCACGTGGACCATGGTGGTCGCCACGAGTTGTCCCGGCCGTTTGGCAGTTCGCCGGAAATGTGGATGCGGCTGCGGCAGCCTACGACCTGAAGAAGGCTGAGTAAAACAAAAAGGTCATGCAACGCGTCGCGCGAATTGTCCCTGTGAAGCCAGTCGAAGAAGTTCGAGCCTAACAACCGTTAAACTCGCTCCACCAGCCACGCCCGCACATCAAGTGACTTTGCGAAATGCAACGTCTTGGGCTGGGCGTTCATTTGGATTCCGAGCCAATCTCCCAAAGTGTTGACTTGCACATCGGCTGCGGCTGGCTGGAGCGGCCACGGGTCGTGGTCGATCTCCCCCCGGTACAATCGGCCTCGACTGTCCGTCGCATACAGGCAATACCGTTCTGTCAGCCATGATTCCAATGTCCCAATCGTTGAAGCGTACATCGCTCCCAACGGCCGATACGTCGCTGCGAAGGCCGCACTGGGTGCGCCCCGATGAATGCGACGGGCGGAGTATTCGATGCCACCACCTGTGTCCTTAATCTCGAACTCGGCGTCAAAATACGGCAGGTGAAAAAAACGCCGCGCAACTCGGACGGCCAACTTCTGACCGGCATCCAGGCTAAAGAACCACACCCCAGGTTTGCCGCCGGCCTTCACATAAGTTCGCAAATTCAGTTCGGGAAAAGCATCAAACCCCGGGCTGCCCGGCACCCAACGGGGCGTCACTCCTTCCATCCGGAACGGCACCACGCCGACATACGCGCTGCCATCGAACAGATCAAGTTCCAGTCCTTCCGGAATCAGCCCGCGAAGGGCGGCGGCGTCTGCAGTCCAATGGGCGAACAGCAAATCGCGCCAGCGCATCCGCATCGCCCATGGTCGATTCGGAACGGGCCAGGGCCGGTGTGTCGCGGTCAAGAGGAACCTTCCGCCTTGGTCTGCGCCTGAGTTTTGATGATGCGCATAACTCATGATGACGCAGGTCCAGTATGGGCGCCTCCGGCAGGTGGAACCACAACCCGAGCAAAGCATTCCCGAGCCGGAGTCTACACTCACTATGGGCATCGGTCTGGCGTGTCTGATCGCCTTTAGGTTCTTCGCGCGCCGTCTCAATCCCTCCAAGTAAGGGTGGCGGGTTCACACTTCCCGGCGCACGGCCAAGAATCCCCTAGTACTTCTGCCTCAAGAAGGCCGTAATCGTGGCGATACGTCTTAGTGAAGAAGTATGGCCATGATCTCTCTACGAAGCGAATTAGAAAGCGCGGACCGTCTCGACCGTCAGAAGCGGGAACTCATCCGCTATTACCTCTCAGCCATTGAGATTTGCGCGAAACATGCCGTCGAAGTCCCAACGGATACCAGCCCCTCGAACACCGAGGCCGCCGCCGTCCGGTCGAATCAGCTGAAGCCCAACGAAGCGCAACAGGCCACAGCCCACCTTAAAGCTCTATACAACGCCTTGCTCCAGGACGACTCACCGGACGCCCTTGCACGCAGCTTGGTGGGTTTTGAAAACTGCATGAACGACTATAGCGACACGCTTCGCGGCGCGCTTGCCGGAGCGAACCAAGACGTCCGGCTGGTGCTCGAATTATTACGCGAAGCAGTCAAAACCATGGAGTCTTCTCATAACCGGGTTGGGTCGGAAGTCACCGACTTTGCCTCGCGGCTCCAGGAAACCATCGACAACAACGACTTGGGCCGCATTCGAACCGTCCTCGCGGCGCAAGTCCACCAGATGAATGAGTGGGTGGCCTCGCTGCACGCCTCTAGCGCTGCGCAATTGAATCCTCTGCAGTTGCAGCTGCGCGCATTTGAGGAGAGGCTCCACGACGCCGAGCGCCTCGCCGCTACCGATCCACTGACCAAGCTTTGGAACCGTCGCGAAGGGGAACGCCTCGTGGGGATGCGCATCGGAAAGCAGTGTCCGTTCTCTCTGTTGGTCATCGACCTCAACCACTTCAAGTTCATCAACGATGAGTATGGACATCAATGTGGAGATCGGGTGCTGGAGTTTGTCGCGTCGCGCCTCAGCGAGTCCATCAGGCCCACCGATGCAGTATGCCGTTGGGGTGGCGATGAGTTCGTAGTCCTGTTGGATTGCGGCCTCGAAATCGCCAGACGCCGCGCCGTGCAACTCGGCGAACAGATCGAAGGGCATTTTCTGTTTGAAGCGTACGGCCGGATCACGGCCGTTCCAGTGAGCGCCGCCATCGGTGTCGCGGCCTACCAACCGGGCGACGCATTCGACGATGTCTTCCATCGCGCCGATGTCGAAATGTACCGCTGCAAAAAGAGTCAAGCTAGCGTAGCCACCTCCGAACAGGACCCAAAGAGGGCCTCGGTCTACGCCAAGCCCTGAGCAGGTCGTGGCATAGCCTTTAGGCTGTGGTTTCAATGAGGGACCGCCTCGCTCGCCCACCGTCTCTACCCTACCCAGCGTATTGCCGCGCGAGCGCCGCTGTGTTAGTTTCCAGTTGGGGGAAGGTTACGAAGGGGAACGGAGACCGTTTGTCTCCTGCAGCTCCTTCGATTACTGAGGCTCGATGCAGACTCTCTCGTCTTTTCGCGAGATGCTCTCGGTAGCTGTCGGCTCGCTGACTTCGAGTAAGCTCCGCAGCTTCCTGACGGTGCTCGGCGTTATCCTCGCCACCACCACGCTGGTTGTAGTGATGTCTATGGTTCACGGCATGGACGTCTATGTGGCCAACCAGGTTTCCGACATGGGAACCGACGGCTTCCGGATCCAGCGCATCCCAATGCTCGGCGACTTCGATCCTAAGAAGTATCTGGAACTCGAGAAGCGAAACCCCAAACTGACCGTGGAAGAATATCGATTTCTTAAAGAACATCTCACGTTGGTGAGGGAGTTCGGCATGGAAGCTGATCAGGGCGTTTCGGTTCACTTCAAGGGCCAGGAATTGGATGGCGTGAATCTGATGGGCGTCACCACCAACCTTGCAGTCATCAGTAATCTGCAGGTGGCTGAAGGACGATTTCTGGTGGACTCGGAAGACCAGCGCCACGTGGCCGTCGCCTTCATCGGCAATGATGTTCGTGAGCGTTTCTTCTCGGATCGCGATCCCGTGGGGCAAACCCTGGTCGTCGGCGGGAGGCAATTCCGCGTCGTTGGAACCGCCAAGAAGCGCGGCAGTTCCTTCGGCAATTCGCAGGACAATTTCGTGGTGATTCCAATCAGCACGTTTCTGAAGACCTTCGGCGCCCGGCCGGAAATCGAGTTCGTCGCCTTAGCCTTGAGCCACCAGCGGATGGACGACGCACAGGATGAGGTGCGTGCGCTGCTTCGCGCTTTTCGGCGCCTGCGTCCCAATCAGGAAGAGAATTTTGGACTACTGGCGTCCGCTTCGTTGGTTGCCTTGTGGGACCGCCTGACCGGGGTCCTCGCGACGATGGCCGTGGGCATTGTTTCCATCTTCATGGTTGTTGGCGGCGTGGTCATCATGAACATTATGCTTGCCGTGGTCACGGAGCGCACCTACGAGATCGGCATCCGAAAGGCGGTCGGCGCGCGCCAAGGCGATATTCTCCGCCAGTTTTTGATTGAGTCCTCCTTGCTCTCCGCCGCTGGCGGTTTCATCGGCGTCGTGCTCGCTTGGATCGCCGCGTTGCTCGTCCGCGCGGCGACCCCCATGCCCATTGCCGTGCCCGCGTCGGCTGTGATTATCGGTGTTGGGCTTTCCGCGTTGGTCGGTCTGTTCTTCGGCGTGTATCCTGCACGCAGGGCGGCTGTCATGGACCCGATTCAGGCGCTGAGGTGGGAACGATGACACTCGCGGAAATCACGGCCTCCGTTTCCATGGCGATCGCCACAGTTCGGGAGCACAAGGCTCGCAGCATCCTGACCGTCCTTGGAGTCATCATCGGTACGGGCACAGTCATCGCCGTCGGGTCCATCATCACCGGGGTGGATGGGGTCATCACGGAAGTCACACGCAGTTTCGGTCCCGACACGATTTTTGCTTTTCAGTTCAACATAGGATTTCGAGGCAACATTACCGCTGAGGAGTGGAAGCGGAAGACGCTAACGTGGGAAGACGCGCAAGCGCTGGCGGAACGCTGCCCTGCCATTCTGCACGTCTCGCCGTACTTATTCAGTCCCAACACGTTTGGCCGCGGCGGTTGGATCGATCGCGCCAAGTACGGCAACCGTGATCTCTACGACATTGAGCTTGCGGGCACCGAAGAGAGCTACGCGGTGGGCGGCGCGGAGCGAATGCTCTACGGCCGCTTCTTCACGGATGAGGAGAGCCGTCGGCGTGAGCCTGTGGTCGTCATTGGGGAGCATGTACAGAAGACGCTGTTTCAAGGTCTCGACCCAGTGGATAAGTGGATTGACGTAGACGGGCATCAGTTCCGCGTGGTCGGCGCCATGGCTCGCATGTCGGCATCCTTTCCCGGACAGGAGGACCGCCGCGTCCTGTTGCCCTACTTCACCATGCACAAGATGTTCCCCAATGCCAAGCACATGATGTTTGTCATCGTCGCCAAGCCCGGTCAGGCGAACGCGGCGATGGATGAAGCCGAAGCGCAACTCCGCATCCTGCGAAGAGTCCCCTCCAAAAAGCCCGATGATTTCTGGCTCTCCACCGGCAACCAGATGCTGGAGGATTTTCACCGCATTACCGCAACCGTCGCCATCGTCATGGTTGTGCTCAGCTCCATCGGGTTGTTGGTAGGCGGCATCGGCGTCATGAACATCATGTTGGTGTCGGTGACTGAAAGGACGCGCGAGATCGGGATTCGCAAAGCCGTGGGAGCGCGCAAGGCCGACATCATTGTCCAATTCCTGACAGAGGCCGTGGTCCTCACAGGCCTCGGCGGGTTGCTCGGCATGAGCCTCGGCTGGATCGTCTCGCTCGTTTTTCGATTGGTCTTTCCCAATCTCCCCACTTCAGTGCCCCTGTGGGCTGCAGTCCTGGGCGTCTCCGTCAGCGTCTTGGTGGGATTATTCTTCGGCACGTGGCCCGCCATGAAAGCCGCGCGTCTGGATCCCGTCGTCGCGCTTCAATACGAATAGGCCGATTCTTCAATCGCACCGCAGGGCGACGACCGGATCCACCGCCGTCGCTCGCCGCGCAGGGACGTAACAGGCCAGCAGCGCAATCGCTCCCAGAAGCAGCGTTACGGCCGCGAGCGTCACCGGGTCGGCTGGCTTGACGCCATACAGCAGGCCGGACATCAATCGAGTCAGGGCTATAGCCGCAGCGAGACCCACGGCCATCCCGATCGCCGCCAGCTTCATCCCTTGCCGCAGCACAAGTCCAACCATCTCCTGGCGCGAGGCACCCAAAGCGGCGCGCACTCCGAGTTCATGGATCCGCCGCGTCACCGCATACGACATGACGCCGTAGATCCCGACGGCTGCCAGCAACAGCGCAGCCGCTGCGAAGATGATGAGTACGAGCATGGTGAAACGGCGTTCGGCAAGCGAGTTGGAAATGGTCTGCTCCATTGTTCGAACCCCATAGCTGGGCTGATCCTGCGTCGGGCCGGCCACCTGCTCACGCACCGCGGGCACCAAGCCCAGAGGCTCGGGCCCAGTCCGCAACGCCAGCGTTAGTCCCGCCACACCCTCGGTCATGAACTTGTCGGGTATTTGCCAAACGGGAAAGTAAACCTGGTCCCGTATCTTGTGGGTGTCGTCCGAATCGAGCCCCCACTGCTTCACGTGCCCCACTACGCCAACAATCTGGACCTGGCCCAGAACCACCAGACTGAATTGGCGGCCGATCGGGTCCTGGCCGGGAAACAGGTGGCCCGCCATCACGTCGTCGATCACGGCAACCGTAGGCGCAGTCGGGTTATCTCTCTCCGTAAAGAATCGTCCGCGGTGTAAAGGAATCTGCATCACCGTGGCGTAATCGGGAGTGACGATATAGTTCACCGCCAACTTCATCTGGTCGTGGGGAGGCTGGGGTCCGGTGCCCGGCCAGAACGGAATTTCGTTGTCGTTGTCAGCCAGGGGAACCAAGGCTGTCATGGCAGCCGATTGTACGCCGGGAACGGTCGCCACGCGCGTGAGCAATTGCTGGAAGGCAAGCCGGATGTCCGGTGGGCTCGTCATCACTTTGGGCGACAGCGCCACCTGCATGGTCAGGACGTTGCGAGTGTTGAATCCCGGATCCACCTGCAAGAGCTGCCAGACGCTCCGCATCATGAGGCCCGCTCCCGCAAGGAGGATAACGGCCAGAGCCATTTCCAGAGCCACGAAGATGCCCTCCGCTCGATGGCGTCCACCGCCCGCACCGCGCGTCCCGTCTTTCAAAGACTCCTGCGGGTTCACCGTTGCGCTATGGAAGGCGGGCGCCAGGCCGAACAGGATGCCGGTGACAACGGAGACCACCAGCGTGAAGAGTAAAACGTAGGGATCGATTCCGATCTCCGCCGCGCGAGGCAGGCTGCCCGGCGCGGCGGCCAGGACCAGGCTGGTCCCCCAGCGCGCAAGCAATAAACCGGCCGCAGCTCCGCCTAGCGACAGCAGCACGCTCTCCGTCAAAAGCTGTCGCACGATGCGTTCTCGTTCGGCTCCCAGTGCGGTTCGGATGGCGAATTCGCGCTGGCGTGCTGTCGAGCGAGCCAGCAACAAATTGGCGACATTCGCGCAAGCAATGATCAGCACGAAGCCGACAGCTCCCACCAGCAGCAGTAGCGTGGGCCGTATGGACTGCACCATGTCGTCTTTCATCCAGATCACCTTCGCTCCGTGTCCGGCATTCGTCGCCGGGAACTGGCGCGCCAGCCGGATGCAGATGGATGAGATTTCCGCTTGCGCCGCGACGATGGTGGCATCCTGCCTAAGACGGCCGATGACCTGGAGTCCCGGGTGATTCTCGCGGGTGCGCAGCTCAACTGAGTTCCACTGCTCAATCGGGACATACACCTGAGCATTGTCGGAGAAACGAAAGTCCCGCGGCAAAACCCCGATCACGCCGCAACTCATCGCGTTCAACGTCAGCGCCCGGCCGAGGATGTTAGGATCGCCGCCGAAGCGCCGCTGCCAGAAGCCATAGCTGAGCATCACGGAGCAGCCGCCGTTCTGCCGGTCCTCTTCAGGCAGGAAGCTTCGTCCGAGTACTGGCGCTACGCCGAGCACCGGAAAGAGACTCGCTGAGACGTACTTGCCCGAGAGTTGCTCTGGCTGACCGGAGCCCGTAAAGTTGAAATCGGAGCCGCGGTAGATCCCCATGTCTGTGAACGACTTGTTTTCACGCCGCCAATCGAGGTAATTCGGGTATGCCACCGAGGCCTGGCTGAAATCCGACGAGTTCTCGAAGATGTTCATGAGGCGGCCGGGATCGGGAAACGCTAGCGGCTGAAGAAGCACTCCGTTGACGACGCTGAAAATTGCAGTATTCGCTCCAATGCCCAAAGCCAGCGCCAGGACCGCGACAGCCGTGAACCCCGGGCTCTTGCGCAGTGTTCGGAACGCAAAGCGGAGGTCCTGCCCCAGGCCCGTGAAGAAATGCCCCTTGCTCCCTGCTCCCAGCACAACCGGTTCCGGTACGTCGGTGCGCTCAATGGCGCTCAATTCGCTGGTCAACAGTTCGTGGTCCGTCAGTTCATCCAGGGCAATGCGGCGCGCCTCTGCCTCGGTTTCGCCGGCACTCTGTAACTCGTGGTAGCGATCCTCGGCATGCTGGGCCAGTTCCTCCACGATCTCCGCTTCGCGAGTAGGAGCCAGGTTTAATCTAGCCAGTTGGCGGCGAATCTGTTCGTTCCAGTCAGGCATTTTCGACTCCTGTTACGCGGCCCATCGCCTCGACGAACGCCTGCCATCCCTCGCGCTGGGTAGCCAGCACCTTCCGTCCTTGCGCTGTGAGCTTGTAGTAGCGCCGCCGGCGCTGGCCGCTCTTCTCCACCCATCGGCCCTGGATCCAGCCACGCTTCTCCAGTCTGTAAAGCAGCGGGTACAGCGACGCCGCGTGAAAGCTGAGCGTGCCGTGCGATCGCTGTTCGATCAGCTTTCCAATCTCGTAACCATGGCGCGGCAGGGCGTCCAGCAGGGACAGCAGCAGCAGTTCGGCGCTGCCCTTCTTCCACTCGCGATTAATAGATCGGTCTTCCATATGTAGCACTGCCATATATTACCATGACACTCATCGGAGGCCCTTGGACGCGAGGTTCCCGGAACGGCATCGGCTGTGACGCGCTCGGACCACAGCCTGAAGGCTGCCTGTCAGCCTGCTGAGCCGAGATTAGATTCCGTCTCGGCTTCGCGCTTCTTTTGACATTTCCTCGTGCGGCCAGGGCTAACTATGTCGCCCGCAAAGCGCTCGCCATAGCGAGTGAGATGCGTTGCCACTGTTCGGTTTCGGTGCCCAGTTGGCGCCGGCCCAGTTTTGTCAGGCTATAGAACTTGGCACGCCGATTGGTCTCCGCCTCTCCCCAGGAAGAGCTCAGCCAACCCGCCTCTTCCATGCGATGCAAGGCCGGAAACAGGGAGCCCGCTTTCACCTCGAATGTTCCATTTGTAATCTGTGCGATTCGGCGTGAAATTCCCATTCCGTGCATCTCGCCGAGGTCGAGAGTCTTGAGAATGAGCAAATCGAGCGTGCCCTGAAGAAGATCAGTATGTGACGCTGCCATGTGATGTTATAGAGGCTCTATAAGAGGAGCATAGCCGACGCCTTATAGACTGTCAATAGGACGCCCGTAGCTCTCCCTGAGCCACGAGGTGGTAGCCCGAAATCCCGCCTCCAGCCACCCCTCGCTTCGGCTGCGCTTGTGGGGCCGGCAAGCCGCCAAGGTTCGCCTGTCGCTAGCGACAGGTGACAGCCGCCGGGAAAAGGCGCAGACTCAGCAGCATGAGACTAGCGATTGTCTTGTTGGCAGCGTCTGCCGTGCTCCCGTCACTCAGCCGGGCAGAGGCGCCCGTTTTCGTGATTACACCTGAAGCAAGCACGGTGAAGTTCTTCGTGAAGGCCTCCGTGGCCATTCAAGGTAACTTTGACAAATGGGACGCAACGCTCACATTCACGTCCCCGGACGTCACGACGGGCGTATTGGATATCAAGATTCAAGCGGCCACCGTGAACACGGGCAGCGGCATGAAGGACGACAAGCTGCGGAGCAAAGACTTCTTCGACGTCCAGAACGATCCCCTGATCACGTTTAAATCGACGAAGATTGTGCAGACCGGCGCGAACACGTTCGGCATACCGGGTGTCTTCACGATCCGTGGAGTGTCGAAGCCCGAGACACTGACGCTAACGGTTTCAGGGATCGGGACAGGCGAAGGCGAGGTCAAGGGGACGATGGCCTTCGACCGCAAGGAATTCGGGATGACCAGCGGGATTCCGTTCATCAAGATCGCCGACCGTGTCGAGGTGAGTGTCGCTCTCCACGGAAAGCGCGTCAGCGGTCCGCCGCTGGACGTGAAGAAGTAGGTTATCGGCAGACACCTGTCCAATTGGATGATTCGCGCTCAAGGCACTTCCCACTCGAGGGCGTAGATTTCATCGGTGCCAGTGTTTCGTGTCGTAATGAGCGTATTGTTCAGGCCGGGCGCGAACCAGGCATCGCCGGCGACGGATATCTTGTTCAACGTCGTGATCCGCTGAGCTTTTCGTTCACCCAGGTTGAACCGCCACCAAGCCCGCTCGGGTTCGGCAGCTTGAAAGAACAAGGAGTGGCCGTCCCGGGACCAACTGGGCCAGACGCTGTGAGCAGCCGAGATCTCAATCTGTTTCCGAGTCGCCACAGCATAAAGCACCATCTTTGAGTCGGGACCTGCCAACCCAGCAATGAAACGGCCATCGGGTGACCAGCGCGGAGAAAACATGCCCTCGGTGCCCGGTACTGTCGAAACATTGCCCGTTTTCAGGTCGACCTGATGAAGCCGGGATTCGCCTTCGGATGGCTGACCCCAGCCGCCGAACAGAATCGACCTGCCATCGGGTGACCAGCAGAAGAATGCCTCACCGGCTGTTCCGGCTTCGCCATGCGTCGCCTGCTGAACGGTCCCACTCTCGAACGGCACCACATAGATCCGCGAGGCCGTGTTGGGCGGCCCTCCGAAGAAGGCGATCTGCTTCCCGTCGGGCGACCAGTGCGGCGCCGAAGCGCGCATTTGCGGCGGAGTGAGCTGCAGGCGCTGGCTTCCGTCGACCGCACTTCTCCAAAGCGATCGGTCGGGAAAGGACAGGTAACTGACCCATTTCCCATCTGAGGAATACTCAAGTTCGGTGCCGGACACGCCCGTGAGTTCAGGACTTAGCTGGCCTGACTGCAGATCGTAGCGGAGAAACTCACGGCGATCCTGGGAGCCGTCGACAAATAGGTGCTTGCCGTCCGCGCTGACAACCGGAGCATACGCCGCCATGGGGCCGGTGGTCATTCGCACCGGCTCTTTACCCGCGCGATGAAACCCCGCTCGTTCTGGAATAGCCCAAATGCTTGAGTTTCCGACGCCGCCGGCCTCAAAAACAAAATAACGGCCATCGTGAGACCAGGTGCCGCAGCAGGAAGAGAGGGAAGGTGCCCATCCAGGGAGGAACGGTCGCAGTTCGCCAGTCGCCACTGATGCTTCCCACAGGGAGAACTTGAGGCGGTTCTTGCTGTCAGGAAGAGAGAAACGCACTTCGCTTCCGTCGGGCGACCAGCGCAGGAATGTGGGGGTGTCGGGGGTAGTGGCGAGCTTGCGGACCTCTGTCCCATCACGCCGTGCAATATGAAGTTCGCCTTGAATAGCGTAGATCAGTTGTTGACCATCCGGCGAAAAGGCAGCAGCCGCATTCTGGGCAACCAAGCTGCCCAACCGCCGTGGTACGCCACCGAGCAGCGGCTGAGCCCACAGTTCGTCCAAGGTGCCGCGGCCGTCGTTGCCAATGGTGCGACCCAGCAACAGTTCTGTGCCATCCGGCGAAAGATCGATCAGGATAGCCTTCATCCGGAGGGGCACCACGACGGTCTCGCCTCCGTTCATGGAGATCTGGTATGCCTCGTCATGATTGACACCCGAGGCGAAGATCACTCGGGAGCCTTCCGAAAGCAGCGGCCACCACTTGGGCAGACTGTCGCGAGTGATCTGAGTAGTTGCCACTACGCGCGGCGGCGGCAGCGGCCTGCCTAGCCAGAAGACCGCCGCCGAGATCGTCAGAACAATGGCAGCCCCGATCGCAAAATAGGGCCAACGGATTACCCTGCGGCGAACGGACCGGCTCCAAGCGCCAGGCCTTGAAGAGAAAACTGGCTGCGAGCGGCCCGAATTGAGGTCGCGCTGCAGCCGCTTCAGGTCTGCCCGCATATCCGAGGCGGTCTGATAACGCACGTCCGGGTCCTTTTCGAGCGCCTTGCCGATAATCTGCTGGAGATCCTCGGGCAGATCCGGATTCAGCTGCGACGGTGGTTCGGGGACATCATGCAAGATGGCGGCCATCACCGCGCCTAGGGTCTTGCCCTGAAACGGCATTTCGCCGGTTGCCATTTCGTAGAGCACGATGCCTAAGGCGAAGAGATCGGTGCGCGCGTCCAGTTCGTCACCACGGACCTGCTCCGGCGACATGTATCCAGGAGTTCCCGTGGCCGATCCGGAGGCACTCAGGTCGGCGATCAGGGTTGGCCTTCTGCCGAAATGGGAGGATCCGGCGCGCGATTTGGACGCGACCAGCTTGGCCAAGCCGAAGTCGAGGATCTTCGCCTGTTGCCTTTGTGTAATGAAAAGATTGGCAGGTTTGATGTCGCGGTGAACAATGCCGCGCGCGTGGGCCGCATCCAGTGCGTCCGTAATCTGAACGGCCCAATTCAGCAGCGACTCAATCGGTATTGGCCGTATTCCGATGTGATGCTTCAGGGTGGTGCCTTCCAGCAGTTCCATCGCCAGGAAGGGAGTGCCACCATGTTTATCGACCTCGTAAACAGTGCAAATGTTTGGATGATTAATGGCCGCCGCCGCGCGGGCTTCCCGCTCGAATCGACCCACTGCGATACGGTCAACGGTCAAGTCTTCGGCTAGAAACTTCAGAGCTGCGTCACGGTTGAGCTTGAGGTCTTCGGCGCGGTAAACCACGCCCATTCCGCCCTCGCCGAGTTTTTCGATGATGCGGTAATGTGAGACGGTTTGGCCCAGCACGATCCGAGACCACCAAAAGAGGCAGCCATTCCAGGCTAACGTAAGCAAGGCGAAGGATCTTTGGTTGCGGCCCCCGGTTCCTGAATCTGAAGGGTGATGAATTATTGCAGGATGATCATCTGAGAGGAGCTTGACAGGGTGACTCCTTGTTTCATCACCAGACTCGCCATCGGGCTGAAGTTAGCCGAAACTGTCACTCTGACCGTGCTCCCTGGCTTGTTGTCAGGAGTCCAAGTCGTGGTGACGGTCACCGCAGAGGCCGGAACGCCTGGCAATTGATTGAGCACCTGGGTCTGAACCGCTGCCGCCGAACACGGCGAAGGGCTGGAGGATCCGTGAACTGCCGCATAGCGCGTCCCTGCTCGAGCCGCGTAGACGATCGTGTTATAGCCGAACACAACATAGGAAAACTGGATCATGCCAAAAACCAGCAGCAGCACGATGGTAAGGACAAACGCACCCTCTACGAGCGCACTCCCCTGTTCGGACGTGGTCCGGTTGCCGGCAGGCCGCGCCGTGCAGCGTCTGGAACCCCGGTCAAGAACGGGAAAGTGCGGCATAGCCTTCCCTCACTGAACCCGTATATAAGCGGCAGCGTTCACCGTTGCAGAGCTGGGAGCCAAAGGATACGGAAACAGCGTATGGAAGGTCGATGTCGTTTGGACTTTGACATACTTCGCCGGAGCACCGTAGCCTGCGCAGGTGGTTGTCGTACAAGACACCGATACTCCCCCTGGTGAGCAGCTGCAGTACTGCGTTGCGGTGGCCGTGAATGAGGACAGTTGGGAAGCGTCATGGGTAGCGGCGTTTTGCATGCCAGTGTAATCGGAGAAGGTGGATGAACTCGACGACCCGTACTCGGCTCCGGCTTGGGCCGCGCTTGTGACCGTAATCGCAGTCAGGAAAACGCGCGAAAAATCGACCATTCCAAACATCAGGATCAGAAGTACCGGCACTAGCAGCGCGAACTCCACCAGCATGCTCCCCCGTTGCGATTCCTCTTGCGCGCAGAAGCCAGGGGCCGTCATCATTCTACCAACCCAACGGACCCGCCCTGAAACGGTGAGCCGCCGGAAAGCGATGAGTAGTCCGGCGACGGAAGACTCAGCGTTGCGCTTCCTACCAGGTTGATAGTATCGGCAACTATTCCCAGGTATTTGCCGTGACAAGAGGTCGAACCAACGAACGAGATGCCCGCAGTTGGAAAGTACAGCAGCCCCTCGAGCTTCGTTGACGCCGAGCCGTCGACTGAAACGCTGGACGAATTGTTCCAAGACCGATCGCCAAACATCAAGACTCCTGCGATCGCTCCGTTCGAACTGACCGTGGGTGCCGAGAGATTAAGGTTCGCCGTTCCGACAATCGAGACGCTTCCGTAACCGGAGCCTCCTCCCTTTGTGAAGAAGAGAGTCACGCCGGCCCCTGTGATCGCTGGCGAGCCGACCCAGTTGATACCGCCGGTAATAATGTAAAGACCCGGCTGCAGCGTGATACTGGAACTACCCGTTATCGAGATTCCACCGCAATACGTGCCGGGGCTCAGGGTCGCCGGGCCACTGCCCACAATGCTGAAGTTGGTGTACGTGCAGGCCGAAAATGCCGGCTGGGTCAGCGACGCTAGCGGGTCAGTTACGGTCTTGGCGCCCGTGACCGGTGCTGGAGAAATGGTACCGCTTCCCACAATGCTGTAGCTGCCGACGATGTTGACGGAGGTGGCCGTTAGCGACCCGCTGCCGACGAGACTGACCGCATTCGAGGCGCTCGAATTGATATAGGCACCGCAGCCCGCGCTGATGGCGCCCGAGCCAACATTGCCGATTGACGGCGAAGCCGTCGGGTCCAACGTGTAGAGGCAGTTCGACGACGATCCCGTCTTGGCTACGGCCTTGGCCACGATCGTAGCGGTCGGAATCTGGAAGATCCTCATGAAGATGGTGGGCTGCGACTTGCTTACCGTCGCCTGAATCGCCCCCGACTGGCCGGAATAGCTTCCGCTCGTCGGGGGACTCACAACCGTCACGGTGACTCCTTGCTGTCCGTTGGTGAATCCGTTCAAGCCGGCGTCAGCTTGGCCCGCCTGAGCCCAGTTCGTCCCGCCGCGCTGCTGTTCGATCAGCGCACCCACCGCGGCCGCATCCGCCGCACTTTGAGCAGCCCGCTTCTGCCACTGCGCGATGCCACCATCGATCGCCAGCCCGGCGCACAACATCAGGATGGTCAGCACCAGTGCGAGGTTCACGTCATAGATCGCATCGGCCAGGCAGCGAGAAAACTTTAGGAGGAGCGAAATGTCGTTCGCAGCCTAACGGATGCCAACCACTGAGCCGATGTAGTGTCCAAGGGACGCGGTGATACGAAAATGCTGAGTTGGTGGCTCGAGGTGGGATCACCACCAGGTCCGTGTAGTCCTGAACTTAAACCGCGTGCTGGCCAACATCGGCCGTCCCAGAGTTCGCCCCGGTACCGTTTAGTCAACCAAGATCGCGCGACGATCCTGGCCGAGAGGATACAACTCGCCGGTTGCAGTGCTGCGCGCCGTAACGGGCTGCGCCGTCGCGCGTCGCTTGAGATCACTGAGGGCTTGGCGATCGCACCCTGCGAAGCAATCCATACGTTTGGAATGCGTTTTCCTATCGATGTAGTCTTCCTCGATATGCGGTATTGCATTCGCCACGTCGTCGAGGGCCTGAAACCGAATCGGATTGCTGTCTGCTTTGCAGCCGCGCTGGCGGTCGAACTCTCGTCGGGCACGCTTCAGCGTTCCAAGTCGTCAACTGGCGATCTACTCGGGTTTGAACTGGTCGAAGATCAAGACCGGACGTACCCCAATGAGGGGCAGGCAGACTTGGGGAGCCCGGGAAAGAGTACCGAGGAGCGTCCCCCGCGGGCGGATCTGTCATGACACACGGTCTCTCTCTCATCGCTCCTTTGCTCTTGGCAGTGGCGGTCATTGCCGCCTTCATCGATGTCCGCTCGCGCCGTATTCCGAACTGGCTAAGTCTGTCGGCCTTTCTGGCCGGTCTCATCGTCCATGGTGTGGGCGGGCCCTCCGGTATTGTCGATGCCCTTCTTGGCTGCGGCTTGGCGTTAATGATCTATGTGCCGCTCTTCGCCCTGCAGGCGCTCGGAGCGGGAGACGTCAAACTCATGGCAGCCCTCGGAACCATTCTGGGCCCGCTTGCGTGGCTCTGGGTTTTCGTCGCGACTTGCCTAGTCGGGGGCGTTCTTGCCGTTGTCGCCGCTGTCAGCCGCAAGAATCTGCACGCGACCGTTTGGAACACATTTCATTTACTCCAATGTCTGACCCGATTTGAGTCTCCCTCCCGCCGACATCCGGAGTTGAGCGCCCGGCAGGCCGGATCTGCAACCATGCCGCACGCCCTTTCCATTGCGGTCGCAGCCTGCCTGTATGTGGTCCTTCCTCACTGACATGATTACTGGACGTTCCATGGAGTCATCGCAAGCGGAGGCCAGTGCCGTCCAAGCGGCAGGGTCGAACTTGAGGCGGCACGCGCATTTGTCAGGGCGCCAAACGCCGGCACAGTCGGCCGATTGGTATGTCAGACTGTTCCCATCACTGACCGACCTCGCGTTCCTCTTCCCCCTGTACTTTCTCTTCGCAAAGATCGGCGGCGTCCGGTATCTGTTGCGCGACGCCGACACAGGTTTACAGATCCGGGCCGGCGAATGGATGCTTCAGAACCACGGGGTCCCGCGTGTCGACATATTCTCGTTTTCAAAGGCGGGCCAGCCTTGGTTTGCCTGGGAATGGGGTTGGGACGTTCTGTCCGCACTCCTTCATCAGCGCTTCGGCCTGGCTGGATTCGCTCTGGCCAACTGCTGCATCCTGGCTCTAACGGCGGTCGTTATCTTTCGCCTCGCTCGACGGAGAAGCGGGCACCCGCTGCTTGCCTTCACTATTACGGCGCTCGCCGTCCAAGCATCGTGTGTACACTGGCTCGCACGCCCACATTTGTTGTCGTGGCTGCTGTTCAGCGTCTTGCTGCTCGTGCTCGATCGCATCCAAGCCGGTTCCCGGCACTGGTTGTGGGCCCTCCCGCCCCTTTCGTTGCTGTGGGCAAACCTGCACGCCTCATTCTTTTTGGTTGCGCTGCTCAGCCTGGCGTATGCGGCTGGAGACCTCCTGTCCGGTCTGTTTCTAGGTGTCGGCACCCTTCGCTCCGGTTATTTGCGGCGTGCGGGGCGATACGCGGTCGCCGCAGTCGCATCGCTTTCGGTTTCGCTGCTTAATCCCTACGGTGTCGAACTCCACCAGCATGTCGCAAAGTATCTGCTCGACTCCCGGCAGTTAGACGTAATCAGGGAATTCCAAGCTTTCGACTTCCGCCACATGCCGGCCGTGCAAATCGAAATCCTGTTGCTTACAGGCAGCGCGGCCGCGTGCTGGAGTTTCTACCGTCGGCGCTGGGCCGACACTTTCATCCTCTTGCTTTGGCTGCACCTCGCGCTGCACTCTACGCGCAACATTCCACTGTTCGCCTTTGCCGTTGCCGGCCCTGCATCGCTGATGATCCGCGAGCTACTGTCGCTGGGCTGCCGGTCCAGAACTGCCCGCGGATTGATGGCTGGTGCCCGTGCGGTTCTTTTCTTTGGCCGCGAGTTTTCTTCTCTAGAGCAGGTGGAACGTTTCTGTCTGCCCTCGGTGGCCGCAGTCGCGATGATTGCACTGCTGCTTGGCGCCAGGGCTCCAGATGCCTTCGACGCCCGTTTCGACAATAGAGTTTTTCCCGTTGGTGCGTTGACCGCCCAGGGCCCAGCCTCCGCGCGACATCTGCTCACCGCCGACCAATGGGGCTCTTATCTCATCTATGCGGGGTATCCGAATGCCAAGGTTTTCCTCGATGACCGCAGTGATTTCTATGGAGCTGAGTTCGATTCACAAGCCGTACGCCTGTTCAGCGCACAGTATGACTGGGAAAAAACGCTGACTCGCTACCAGATAGACGCCGCCCTTATCTCGCCCTCCGACCCGCTCGCGACGGTAATGAAGCTGTCCGCAGCCTGGTGCGTCTCCTACGACGACGGGATCGCTGTCTTCTTTAGCCGAAGGCTGAGTGCAGGACAGGGCGCTCCAGGGTGCCCATTGCTTAAGCCCTCCGTAGGTCTCGAAATAGGGCGGCGTCACGCTCAGCGAAGTATTGGCGTAAGTAAAGTCAACCGATAAGTAAGTAGGGTAAGTGCCCCTATCTAGAAAGGAGATGACCGAATGTCGATCTGTAAGAAACTATGGAGCGAGGAAGATGGCCAGGATCTTGTCGAGTACTCACTGTTGCTGGCTTTTATTGCTCTCGCGGCAGTGGCCCTGCTCACGACCGTGAAGGCCAGTATCACCACGATCTGGACTTCCATCAATTCGTCCCTGTCCACGGCTGCAAGTTAACCCTCTGGCGGGCGGATCCGCTGCGCCACCCGAGCGACAACTCTCCCGAGGCCAGTTTCACACCGAACTCTTGGGTGAGTTGTCACTCCGGCTGGGTTTGCTGGCTGAGCCGGAGATCTGGTCGGTGACCTAACCAGTGACCTGAGCAACGTAGGAGCCTCTGGTCCGAGCGGCCCTGGTTGCGGCCCCTTTAACGTTGCGGCGCCTCGAGCTTGGCTCCGGTTGAGAGGCCTCGAACGGTTTGGCGCCCGGAAGCCGCCCGTCGGACCAAGCGTGAGGAAATAGGATGCGTCGCTTTGTGTTCGTGTTTGTATTCGCGTTGGTGCTGGCAACTATCGCCAGTTATGGCCTTTATCTTGTTTTAGGCGGAAAAGTGTCTGCCGCCGGCAGGCCCGAACCCGTCTCACAACTTCTGATCGCGACGCGCAATCTACAAGTCGGTACGGTCCTCGCAGCGTCAGATCTTGAAGTCGTCAAATGGCCACACGACGCCCCCCCTGAGGCGTTGTCCAAGCCGGCCGAGGCCATCGGCCGGGGTGTAGTGGCCACTATCTATATGGGTGAACCCGTGCTTGGTTCCCGGCTGGCCGCTCAGGGTGCCGGAGTCGGGCTTGCTGCAACCATTCCCACCGGTAAGCGCGCAGTCGCTTTGAAAGTGAATGAGGTCATTGGTCTCGCCGGTTTTGTGCTTCCCGGTATGCACGTCGATGTCATTGCATCCGGAGCTGAATCTGGTGGAGCAGGCAACACAGGCGGCTTGATCTCGCGCACCGTTCTACAAAACATCGAGGTGATTTCTGCCGGCCAGAAGCTGGAGCGGAGCAACGACGGAAAGCCTGTCGAAGTGCAGGTAGTCAACCTCTTGGTAACCCCTAGCCAGGCCGAAATACTGAGCCTCGTCAGCACGGAGGCCAAAGTACAGCTTGTGCTGCGCAACCCCCTGGATAGCGAGGAACAAAGAACGCCAGGAGTCTTGCTTCGTGACGTGCTTACGGCGCAAAGCAATAACTCGGGTGGTTACACCGGCACGGCGCCCGCGCGCAATTGGAATACCGGGCCACAGGCATCTGCACGGCCCGTCCCCATCAAGTTTCCGCCCCATCTGGTCGAAGTCTTTAATGGTGTGAAGAAAACCGAGGCAGCTTTCTACTGAGGGTTTCATGACCAGACTTCCAAGAGTTTGCTGGGCGGTGCTCGCGGTCCGAGCCATCGGCATTGGACAGGTCACACCTCCGCCAACCTCTCGCCCCGCGGCCTCAACACCGACAGCCGTCGCCCCACAATCCTCCACGATCTCGCCGGCCGCCGGGTCGCGTGTCGCAATGTCGGCCCCAGCCCACCCACAGAGTCCCCCCGTCCCTGCAGCACCGTCCGCTTCTCACTTGACTCTCGGCCTCTATAAGTCGATCGTGATCGATGAACCGGCTGGCATTCTGCGGATCGCCGTGAGTAATAGCGATATCGCCGAGGCGGTTGCCGTTAGTGCCAGCGAGGCAATGATCAACGGCAAGGCTCCTGGCGTAACATCGCTTGTCATCTGGCTCAGCGACGGAACCAGAAAGGTGTTCGACCTCGCCGTGGAGCCCGGCACAGAGGCTCTCGACGCCGTCCAAGCTGCCCTCGGGCACGAGCTCACGGGACAGGATATCCATCTCAGCATTCACGGTGGAAGCGTCTTCCTGACCGGCCTGGCTCTTGACCTTGAAAGTGCAGACCGTGCCGTCCAGATGGCGGCGGTGCTCGGGAAAGTCGTCAACCTCCTTCAGATCAAGTTGCCGGACGGCGAACCGCAGATTCTTCTCCGTGTTCGTTTTGCCAACATCGACAGGGGCGCCACCTCAAATTTGGGCATCAATCTATTCAGTACGCCTAATTCCGTGCTGACGGGCGCCACCACGACGGGCCAGTATGGTGTCCAGCCCGCTTACGACTTCACCCAACATCCTCCAACAACCGCGCTTACGAACCTCCTGAACATATTTCTTTACCAGCCCAACATCAATCTGGGCGCGGTCGTGAGCGCCTTGGAGGCGAAACAACTCGCACAGGTTCTCGCCGAGCCGAATCTGTTGACACTCAGCGGCCATCGGGCGAGCTTCCTGGCCGGCGGCCAGTTCCCCTATCCGACAATTCAGGGCGGGGCGAATGGTATTGGACAAGTCACCATTCAGTTCCGCGACTTTGGGATCCGACTCAACTTCCTGCCAAGGGTCACGCTGCGCGGCACG
>JBAUOG010000192.1:0-20262 GCA_049579625.1 Bryobacteraceae bacterium | reverse complement strand
GTTCCAAAGGTCGAATTCGGCTCACCTACCAACTTGTCGAGGCCCCAAGTGGAGCTGTGATCTGGTCGGATACGGTCACGGCGTCAGTG
Organism: Bryobacteraceae bacterium; assembly: GCA_049579625.1. Lineage (GTDB taxonomy): Bacteria > Acidobacteriota > Terriglobia > Bryobacterales > Bryobacteraceae > CAJCIT01. The sequence continues at coordinate 20,173 of JBAUOG010000192.1, read as the reverse complement.
CAAGATCTTTTCCATCTTCAGGACGAATTGTCGGAGCGTATTGTGCGGTCGCTCACGATGCCACTGACCGAACGGGAAAACCGCATTCTCCGGCACGACATGCCGGCGAATGCCAGGGCGTACGAATACTACCTTCGCGCCAATCAAATTGTGGAATCCCGCACTGTGGATAACATGAGGCTCGCCCGCGACCTTTATCTACAGAGTCTCGAGGAAGATCCGGCGTATGCGCCAACCTGGGCGCGTTTGGGGAGGGCCTACCGATTCCTAGAGAAGTTCGGGGAGGATGCCGACCAGAATTTGGCGCGGGCTGACGAAGCTTTTCGCAAAGCGTTCGCTCTCAATCCGGACCTTGCCATGGCGCATAACCTTTACACCCAAATCGAATCCGACAAGGGTCGAGCGCTGCCGGCAATGCAGAGGTTGCTTGAACGCGCGCGTTTCCGTCGAAACGATCCCGACCTGTTCGCGGGGCTCGTCCACGCCTGCCGTTATTGCGGTGAGTTGACCGCTTCCGTGGCTGCTCATGAGCGTGCCCGACACCTTGACCCGCATGTTGCGACGAGCGTCGCGCACACCTTTTTTCTTATTGGAGATTATCAGAAGACGCTCGAGGCCTACGGAACGCACGGTTACTACCTGGATTGTGCCGCCATGGTCATGCTGGGTGAAAACGAGAAAGCCCTTGCATGTCTCTGTGAACGCGAGACATCAGGGAGGGCCACCGGCGCCTTTCGCGCAATTATGCAATCGCTCAGATGTTACCTCGAAGGGAACTTCGCAGCATGTCTCCGCGCGATCGTCGACGGAGAGTTGCTGACAGGCCGAGATCCTGAGACCCTGTTTTACACGGCGCGGCAACTCGGGCAGATTAACGAGTGCGAGCGCTCCGCTACTATTCTCTCCAGCGTGATCGAGCGTGGATTCCTCTGTGGATCAGCGCTAGTTAGTGATCCGTGGCTGACGCCATTGCAGTCATTACCTGGATATTCGGCAATGCTCCTTAGAGCCGATGAGAGGCGCAGCCAAGCGCACGACAGCTTTCTAGAAGCAGGGGGCCCTGCACTCCTGAATCTCGCTTGAAGCGGGATGCGTTCGGGCGGATTACCCGCCCATCGCCCCGCTCAGAAACTCGTGCAGCAGCGTATGGAAATGATACACACCATTCTCACGCTTTACCGAGTAGCGCCCCTTATCGTACGTTCGCGATTGGAGCCCCTTCTGCACGTTCTCGCAGATGGTGATGTCTTCCTGCTGGATCTCGTCGCTGAACTCCACCGTATCGGCGGCGATCTCCGAGGCTTGGCCATTCTTTGGATAGGTGAACCACTCGAAAATGGTGAGCGTCTGATCGTGGCCCAGCGGCAGGATGATGTTGCTGCTCAGGTTGTCCGGGTATACGTTCAGCATGAAGTTCGGGAATATCCAGAAATACAAAGCGCGGTTGCCCGTATCCTTGTCGCTATAGCGGCGCGGCTCGTCGCGTAAAGGCCGTGGTGGCCGTATCGGAGCGTATTGCGATGAGTAATACCGGAACGTGTCAACCCGGTATTGGTCGTAATCCAGTTCGCGGAACAGCGATGGATGGGCCGCCGGTAAATGGTAGCCCTCCAGATAGTTGTCGACGTAAACCTTCCAGTTGCACTTGATCACGTAGTCGCGGCGGTATGAGAAGTGGAGTTGATCAATAGGGCAGCCCAGTTCGGCCACGCCGCGCGGAATATCGCCCATGACCTCTGCCAGCGGCGGCGCCTGGCCATCTAAATTCACGAATACGAATGGACCCCAAACTTCAACTCGCACCGGGGGCAGACAAACATTGGATAACTTCCAGTTGCCGACGCCTTCGAATTCAGGGGCGACCAGAAGTTTACCGTCGAGAGAATACGTCCACGCGTGGTAAGGGCAGCGCAATGATTTAGCGCAGCCGCTTCCCTGCAGAATAATCGACGCGCGATGCCGGCACACATTGGAGAATGCACGAAGCATTCCATCGTTGCCGCGGACAATCGCGAGCGGCTCGCCCGCCACTTCGCAGGCTAAATAGTCGCCCGGCTTTGTTACCTTCGACGCATAGCCGACCGGCTGCCAAGTGCGAAAGAAAATGCGCTCATTCTCGACCTTGAGCACATTGGAGTCGGTGTACCAACTGGATGGGATAGTCTCGGCAAACGCAATATCAGGGCTCATGATCTCCGTACCAGAAAGATCATGATAACGGGCGGGTCTATTCGCCGCGAAGAACTTCCAGCGGCCGTTGGTCCAGGATACGCGCACTGGCTGCCCAGCCCGCCAGATTCGCCAGCAAGGCGGTTCCGGCGGTCACCACCAACAGCGACAACCAGTCGAAACTAAATGAAACCTCGACGAACTTCTCGGCGATAATCTTACTGAAAATGTTTGCGAGCACCCCGCCGATGAGCCCGGCCACCGCGCCAAGAATGCAGAACTCGATGGAGAAGATGCCCGTGATCCGTTGCTTAGTAGCCCCGAGCGTCTTCAGGATGGCTACTTCGCGGATACGGCGGTAACGCGTTCCGGCTACGCTCGCCGACAGAATAATGATGCCGGCCAGAATCGCGAATGCGGCCAGAAAGCGAATCACTAAGGCAACCTGGTCAACACCTTCCTGAATGCGCTTTAGAATCTCGGCCAGGTTCATTACCGTGACAGTTGGGTATTTGTCGAAAACGGCGGCTTCTACCGTGGGAATATCCTTCGGCGTCACCCGCACCGACCCGACATAGACAGCCGGTAACCCCTTCATTGCATCTCGCGGCACCACGACGTCCAGCCGCACCGTCGACCGCGCCGTCCTCTTGAACGTCGCCACTATAGGAAATTCCATCGTACGTCCCGCGATCTGATACTGAAGCCTGTCGCCCAGTTTGAAGTCGTAGAAGCGCCGCTCGTCTTCAGCGACTGCGGCTTGTGGTGTCGCATCTCCCGGTTTCCACCAATGGCCTTCCGCCAGTTCGACGGAGTTCGGCATTTGAGGCATCAAGGTGACCCGGCTGGTCTGCAGCCGGTCTCTGCGCTCCTTGCTCAGATTGGGCAGTTGATCGGCAGGAACTCCGTTCTTCTTCAACAATCGCGCTACTACATAACCGATGAACTCCACTCTCCCGTCAATGCCCCGTTGCGCTTCGACCAGCTTCGATAAGTCCTCGCGCTGCGACGTCTGCACATCCAGCAGGAACAGATTGCCGGAGCGCCCCGGACCCTCCGTTATTACTTCGTGCAGAATCGTCTTCTGCAGCAGGTAGGTGGTTAAAGTGAACATGACGCCGATGCCCAAAGCCGCCAGGACCGATCGTGCCTGATTGCCCGGCCGGTACAGATTCGCAAAGCCATGTCGAAATGTCGACGGGAGGCGTCGTCCGCCCCATCGGACCAGGAATCGCATCAGGCGCAGCAGCAAGCCCGCAGCTGCCGTCAGGATAATCAGGCTGACGGTCAGGCCGCCCATGAAGTAGGCCCCCATCTTCCAGGAGTCGCTAAGCCAGACCGTGATTAGCCCAAAAGCAATCAGGATTAGAAAGGCCACGGCGACACTGGCTCTGGCATCGCGCCACCGCTCGCGCCAGGGCTTCTTGGCGTCCGCCATCTCACGCCGGAAGACCAGGCTGGGACGAATATTGCGGATGCCCAGCAGAGGCGGCACCGTGAACAGAAGCGTTGCGAGCACTCCCAGGCACATGCCCTGCAGGCTGAAAGACCAGTCGAACGTCACTTCGGGCAGCATGTCGAACACACGCTTGATCAGTAGCGGGAACGACCGCTGCACCACTGCGCCGATCGCCACGCCGATCAGGCCGCCCGCTATGCCCAGCCACAGCGTCTGCAGCAGGTAGATCTGCATGATCTGATTCGACCGCGCACCCACCGCCTTCATCACGGCGATGGTGTCCATCTTCTGCTGCAAGTGCGAGTACATGGCCATCGCCACGCCCAGCGAACCGACGATCAGCGCGATAAGGCTGATCAGGCTCAGGAAGATGGTTGCGTTATCGATGCCGCGCGCTACCGCCGCATCACCGTCACGGAAATCGCTGATGAAGGTGTGCGGCAACGCATCCCTCAGGTCGTCCTTCAGCTTGTCGACGTTCACGCCTGGATTGAGCTTGAACAGAAAACGCTGTGCCGCGCGGCTGCCGAACTGGATCAGGCCGCTTCGCTCCAAACCGCTGCGGCTGATCAACACACGCATGCCCGGCCCAAAGCCTGAGGCCAACCGGTCTGTCTCCGTCACTAACGTTCCAACGATCAGGTAGTTCTTGCCGCCCAATCGCAATTGATCGCCGGGCTTCAGCTTCAATCGCAATAACAGCTCGGGGTTTACCAGGGCCGTGTCGTCTCTCAGTAGCGTTGCCAGAGGTTCCTTGGGTTCCACGACCAATTCGCCATAGAGCGGATACACCGACGGATCCACCGCCTTCACCGAAACCATCTGCGGGACACTCGAGTGATCGGAGCCCGCCATGGAGATGGTCTCCGTCACCCGGGTCATCACGCCTCGTTTGCTCGCTGCGAGCTGAACCTTCTTCAGCTGTTCTTCGGTCGGGGCATTCCATACCTGCGCTTGCAGGTCGGCAGCGATCAATTGCTTTGCATTGCGGATCAGCATGCTCTTAAAAGCGAGCCCGAATCCCTTAACGCCGCTGAGCGCGCCCACACCGACAGCCACGGCAAGCACCACAAACAGGAACTTCGCCGGCGCCGACCGCAGTTCACGCCATGCGATTTTGGCGCTTGTGCTGAAGAACACCGTCACGCTCCTACCGGCTTGGCCGCCAGCTCATCGCTCACAATCCGGCCATCGCGCAGCAGGATGACTCGGTCGGCATACTGCGCCAGCTCCCGGTCGTGGGTCACAAGCACTAACGTGGTCTTCTCTTCCCGGTTCAATTGAAGCAGCAGTTCGAGCACATGCTGACCGTTGGCGCTGTCCAGATTGCCGGTCGGTTCATCCGCCATGAGGATGGGCGGCCTGGTGATAAACGCTCGCGCCAGGGCGACGCGTTGTTGTTCGCCGCCCGAGAGCTGGATCGGATAGTGGTGTCCGCGATTGCTGAGCCCGACGCGCTCCAGCAACTCGTCTGCACGCGCTTCGTTATCTCCTTCCAGGCCGCTCAGCTCAGCTGGCAGGAGAATGTTCTCCCTCGCGGTCAACGTTGAGACCAGTTGGTACGACTGAAAGACGAAGCCGATCTTCCTTCCACGAACGCGCGCCAGCTGATCTTCACCCAGATTCGTGATATCGGTTTCGTCGAGCACAATGAAGCCGGAGGTGACGGTATCCAATCCGGCGAGTAACCCGAGCAGCGTGCTTTTGCCGCTGCCTGAGGCGCCCATCACGGCGAGAAATTGCCCTTGCGGAACCGCGAATGAGATGCCGCGCAAGATATCAACCACGTTGGAACCGTTGTTAATGCTCTTCACGACTTGGCGCACGTCAATCACGGTGCGTGGTGTGGGGGAACTGGCGTCAAATGACATGCGTATCGATAAGATGAGAGCGGATGCGGCCTTTCTTCATTCTTGCAACATGTCTTTTCTTGACCCTGCCGCTGGCAATCGTTTCCACCGGTTGTGCGTCCAGAAAAGACACTGCCGCTACTACAGAAGAACGTGCGGCAACGCCGGAAAGTTCCGATAAACCGGCCGATCCACCGCCGGCGCAGGCTCCTGCCCAAGACGCGAGGCCCGTGATTGTCACGTTTGGCGACAGCCTCACCCAGGGCGTCGAAGGCAAAAGCTACCCGGCGTTTCTTCAGGATCTGGTCGACGAGCGGGGCTACCACTACCGGATCGACAACCAGGGTGTCAGCGGCGACACATCGACGGATGGCTTGGCGCGTATCGGGAACGTCATCGCGGCAAAGCCCGCCGTAGTGGTGTTGGAATTCGGTGGCAACGATGGCTTGCGTGGCGTGCCGATCGAAAACACGCGACAGAACATTGCAGAGATGATCACGCAACTGCAGGCGGCAAAAATCCCGCTCGTGCTGGCTGGCATCACCCTACCTCCGAATTACGGCCCCGATTACGTTAAGCCCTTTACGGCCATCTACCCGGACCTAGCAAAGCAGTATAAGGTGCGCCTGATGCCGTTCCTGCTGGTGCACGTCTTCGATAAACCAGGTTTGATGCGGTCCGACGGCATTCATCCAACCGAGCCCGGCAATCGCATCGTGGCGCAGGACGTATTCGACTTGATCCAGCCCATGCTCAAGCCGCCGTCCAAGTAGGCACCCGTTTTCAAATTCCAGACGTTGGTTTCCGCGCGCTACTATGTGCAGATGACTGCTTCGGCGGCCAGCCGCGAAAATGGCTGACACTCTGCCCGAACCTATTGCCGTGGAGACGGTGAACGGCCATCTGAAGCGTGAACTGGGTTTGCGCGACCTGGTGCTGTTCAATGTAGCCGCCGTGTTGAGTATGCGCTGGATCGCGGCTGCCGCTCACGCCGGGTCCGGATCGCTCTTCCTCTGGGCGGCCGCAGCCATTCTGTTTCAGGTTCCCATCGCACTCACCGCCGCAAACCTGTCCCGGCGATTCCCCCAAGAGGGCGGTCTGTACATCTGGACTCGTGAGGCGTTCGGCCCCGGCCATGCCTTCGCCAGCGGCTGGTTCTACTACATCAGTAACTTGTTCTGGATACCTGGCCTGATCGTAGCCAGCATCGGGATGGTGACCTACTCGTTCAGTACCCGATTAGTACCCTACGCCGAGGACGCTCGGTTCCTCCTTCCTGCGGCGCTGCTGCTGCTGGGGGCCATCGCATTCACCAACTATGTTGGTCTACGTGTCGCGAAGTGGGTGGATAATCTGGGCGGAATCGGTGCTTACGTTATCTGGAGCGTTCTGGTCTTGTCGGCGATAGTATTTCTCATCGGCCACAAACCGGCAACTCACTTTGAACTCTTCCCTTCGCTGGATCTCAACAAGCTCAACTTCTGGTCGCAGCTTGCTTTCGGCATGACCGGTCTGGAATTAAGTCCCATCATGGGCGGTGAGATCCGCGACCCTCGCCGCACCATGTTTCGCGCCACATGGATCAGCGCCTTTCTCGTAATGCTCTTCTACATCGTGGGCACCGCGGCGATTCTCGTTTTCATGACCCCGCAGAACACCAGTCCGGTGGTCGGACTTGCGCAGGCCAGCCGCCAGGCGGCCGCGACCATCGGCTGGCAATGGGTCCCGGTGGTCATCGCGTGCTCCGTGTTGCTGAGCGTCGGTGGCCAACTAGGCACGTATGTGGGCGCCTGCGCCCGCCTCCCCTTCGTCCTCGGCATTGAGAAGCTGCTGCCCGCTTCCTTCGCCAAACTTCATCCCAAATACGCCACGCCGTACGTTTCCATTCTTGTTTTGTGTGGCGGCGCTGGAATTCTGCTGATCATCAGCCAGCTGGGAGAGACCTTTCGTGCGGCGTATCAAATCATGGTTGACATGTCAGTCATCACGCTTTTCATCCCATTCATCTACATGTTTGCTTCGGCCTGGAAATTCGGCCTTCGCCTCCCCGCCGCCGCAGGCCTTTTTGTCTCCGCCGTCGCCATCCTGTTCTCATTTATTCCCACCGAAGATGTGAAGAACGTGTGGCTCTTCGAAACCAAACTGATCGGTGGCGTCATCCTGCTTTCAGCTTGGGCAGCCTTTTTGTATCACCGTTATCGCCGGAAAAACGCATGAGCTACCCGGATTCCGTGCGTTATCTCTACGCGCTGGGCAATGAGCTCAAGGCCGGCGCGAAGTTCGGCCTGGAGCGTATGCAGGCGCTACTCGCGGGCCTCCACCACCCCGAACGTCATCAGCGCTTCGTCCACGTTGCGGGAACCAACGGCAAAGGGTCAACATGCGCCATGATCGCCTCGGCGTTGAAGCAATCCGGCCTGCGCACCGGACTCTACATTTCTCCGCATTTGGTCGACCCTACGGAACGCATTCAGATTGATGGGTACCCGATAAACCCCGATGATTTTGCGGATGCCTTCCAGGAAGTCCATCGAGTCGCGGAGCAACTGATCGACGAGGGCAAGATCGACGCACACCCTTCTTACTTTGAAACCGTTACCGCAATGGCTCTGCTCGTCTTTCGCGACCGCGCGGAGATTACGGTGCTCGAAGTCGGTCTGGGCGGACGCCTTGACGCCACAAACGTGGTCACACCCGAACTCTGCGTCATCACTCCGGTCCACTACGACCACGAATCGTTCCTTGGCAATACGTTGCCTTTGATCGCCGCTGAGAAGGCCGGCATCCTGAAGCCGGGCGTGCCCCTCGTAATGGGCATTCAGGAACCGGCTGCGGAGGCGGTGATTCAGGCACGCGCCGCGGAATTGGGTTGCCCCGTGAAGAGAGCCGAAGATGTCGCCGTCTCCGATATCGCGGCAGACGCCTGTGGCTCCCGGTTCGTGGTAGATGGCGAGGAGTATCTCTGCCCTCTGCCGGGACGGCATCAGATCGATAACGCGCTGGCCGCCATCCTTGCGTGCCGTGAGCTAGGTCTGGCTCCCGGAAACATTCGGGAAGGGATCGCCCAAACGCGCTGGCCTGGGCGCCTCGAATTCGTACGGCGGCGGCCTGACTTTGTGCTGGATGGCGCCCACAACCCGTCCGGCGCCAGAGCCCTCGCAAAATACATCCGCGAGTTCTGTCACGACCGGCCGGTGTGGCTTGTCTATGGAACCATGCGCGACAAAGCGGTGGAAGAAGTGACCACGCTGCTCTTCCCGCTTGCCGACCGCCTGATCCTCACCGCGCCCAACTTCCCCCGAGCTCTCCGCCCGGAGGCGCTGTTGCAGGCCACCGACCATCCGAATGTGAGCATCGCCCCCACCGTCGCGGATGCCATCGGTGTGGCCTGCGAGGCCCCTACAGATGCCCTCGTATTTTTCTCAGGATCGCTATTCCTGGTCGGCGAAGCGCGCGGTCTTCTGGGCGGTGAGCCGGGTCGCTGAGAGTGTATTTCGTCTTACGCAAAGTCGGCGAATCACCAAATTGCACCGTGCCGGCCGTACTTGTTAAGCCAAAAAGAAGATTAGCGTCCAATTGATGACGCTGGTTTCGCGTGTCGGGCGCTAGAATCCTTGTAGGGGACGCGGATCTCAAGAATCCGCTATGAAAGAGCGCACGGGCCGTCGGAGCCGCAGCGCCAAGCAAGGGAATTGGCCGGACGTGGCTCAAGCGGGTCCGCCGCGAATTCCTCAAGGGTGCAGCATGGTATTAACCAAGGAGGAGTTTTCTCATGTCCGGAAGCCTACTCAACGACCCACAGTTCCCCTTAGACATGCAGATCACCACGGAGGGTGACACGACCACCGTATGCCTGCGCGGCCGGCTGGTGGTTGGCCAGACGGAGTCCCTTGAGAGCAAGCTGAAGCCAATGATGCCCACTCATCGGATCATCGTTCTCGATTTGGGCGGCCTCAATCAGATCGACAGCACGGGACTTGGTTCGCTGGTTAGCCTCTGCCTGTCCGGGAAACAGATCGGCTGCCAGATTGGCCTGAAGAACCTCACCAAGCGAATCAAGGATTTGCTCAGCCTGACCAATATGCTTTCGCTCTTCGGCACCTACGACGAAAAAAGCAAAGGTGTCAGCGTAGCCTGATTCGCTTCGCGCCGGGCGACAAAACGCGTTCCCGCCGGTCGCGCTTCCGTTGGCCTTGTGTCAGGCCGTTTGCCACGAGTTCGTACAATAAGCCTTCATGACTCGCCTCCGTGCGGTTCTGTTTACCGCTCCGCTGATCATTCTCTCCACGATCTTTTTCGGCCTCATCAGCGTCGCCATTTCATTCTTCGATAAGACCGGGGACCGGCAAATCCGGGTAGCTCGGGCTTGGGCCCGCTCTCTGCTCCTGGTGAGCGGCATTCGGGTCACCGTCGAAGGACTGGAGCACATCCGGCCCGATGGCAGCTACGTGTTGGCGTCGAATCACGCCAGCTACATGGATACTCCGGTCGTGATGGCCAGCATCCCCGTGCAATTCCGCTTTCTTGCCAAACGCGGTCTGTTTCAGATCCCGCTGCTGGGAACCCATTTGGGACAGGCCGGTCACATCCCGGTGCCGCGTGAAGATCCGCGCGCATCGGTGAAGACCATGCAGTTGGCTGCCGAGACTATTGTGCGTCGCCACATTTCGATGCTCATCTTTCCGGAAGGCGGCCGCTCGCTCGACGGCGTGCTTCAGCCATTTAAAGAAGGCGCAGCCTACATCGCGATCCGCGCGGGCGCTCCGATCGTTCCCCTGGTTCTAATCGGGACACACGACGTCTTGCCGATGCATTCCTCCATCGTGTGCCCTGGCCGCGTCACACTTAGAATCCTGCCGCCCATTGAGACCGTAAATCTGACGCTAAAGAACCGCGGGCGGCTGACCGAACAACTGCACGAATTGATCGGAAGCCAACTGTCGAAATAGAAATCTGCGGGCCTCACCGTATCGGCCGCTAGCCGAGTCTGATATGTTGACGCCACATGCTGCGTCGAGAATTTCTTGCCTTAGCCGCCGCTTCCGCGCTGCGGGCGATGCCCACTCCCAAGATCCGAGATGTCTCCGTCATCACTTGCGCGCCTGCCGGTGTACGGTTAGTCGTGGTGAAAGTCACTACCGATCAGGACGGGCTGTACGGCTACGGCTGCGCTACGTTCACGCAGCGCGCCGACCTCGTGGTGGAGGCTGTCACCCGATACTTGAAACCGTTCTTGATCGGCAAAACGACCGACCGGATCGACGACCTGTGGCAGGCCATGCACGCCTCCTCCTATTGGCGCAATGGACCGGTACTGAACAACGCCATCAGTGGGGTGGACGAAGCGCTGTGGGATATCAAAGGCCGTCAGGCCGGCATGCCGGTCTACCAACTACTCGGCGGCAAATGTCGCGAAGCGGCGATGGTCTATGGACACGCAGCCGGGGGTGAGATCTCCGAGACCATCGATCAGGCCAAGCAGTTGATCGCGCGCGGATTCAAGGTTGTGCGGCTACAGGTCGGCATTGAAGGAATGGCCGCGTACGGCGCGTCAGCTCTGAAAAACAACCAATCGGGCACATCGCTCTACCAGGGATCGGTGTTTGAGCCCGGACCTTACACGCGAAAGACCCTGAAGCTCTTTGAGCAAGGCCGCAAGGAACTAGGCGATGAGATTGGGCTCCTGCACGACGTCCACGAGCGCCTTCCGCCGCGCATGGCCGTTCAGTTTGCCAAGGATATGGAACAGTTCCGGCTATTCTTCCTGGAAGATCCGCTCGCACCGGAGGACATCGGTTACTTCCGTGAGATCCGCTCCCAATGCGCGACCCCGCTCGCGATGGGGGAGTTGTTCAACAATCCGCAGGAGTGGTCGCCGCTGATCAAGGACCAGTTGATCGACTACATTCGCATTCATGTGTCCCAGGCCGGCGGGCTGACGCCTTGCCGCAAGATTGCAGCCATGGCTGAGATGTGTCAGGTTCAAACGGCTTGGCACGGGCCGCCCGATACGTCGCCGGTTGGCCACTGCGCCAACGTCACGCTGGACGTGGTCGCCTATAACTTCGGCATTCAGGAATGGTCGCCCATGAATGAGCGAGTCCGCGAGGTGTTCGACGGATGCCCCGAGATGAAGGACGGGTACATGTACCCGAACGACAAGCCCGGTTGGGGTGTGGAAGTAAATGAGAAAGCAGCGGCGAAGTATCCGTTCGGATATGGGGAATCAGAGGAACGGAAGCGGCTCAACGGAGGCTGGGGCGAAGTCCGCCGCCAGGACGGCACGGTGATTAAGCAGTAAAACGTGGACGTTGGTGAAACACAACGCCAGCAGAGAACCGCGTGCGTCAGCAAGCGGACGTTCTTCCACGTGGCGCGGGCTTTAGCCTGCTGAGCCGAGATTACGGGTAAGCCGTTTTCCGTCAAGTTGATCGGCGCGAAGGTAAACGCTGCGCGACTACAAAGGACCGATCTCCTGGTCTGCCGCGATCTGCCTCCGATGCCGTCGGGCTAGGCAGCAGCGGAAACGAGTTGGAGGTTGCCCAAGTGGCCGTAGTCTTTTGGGCTTGTTTGTAACCAGTGGCGCGGACAAAACCAGAGCGCTGGCGGCGATCCATGCATCGGCTGTGCTCATCTGGCGCCCTTTCCTCGTGCTCTCGTTTCGACCTGGTGGACTACGATCCTCTTAGCACGTGCGAACTGGAGCCATGCGGGTTCACTCCCCGCGCAGATCAGTACTACCTCAAAACAGGCTAAAACCGAAAAAGGTAAAATTCTTGTTCATACAATATAAAATCGCGGGGAGCAGCAGTTGACGGAAATCGCGAAGACCACCGGGCAAGAAATCGAACAGCTACGGGCCGAGAACCGCAAGCTTCGCGCGGAGCTTCAGGAGTTAAAAAAGAGTAGCAAAGAATACTTGCAGAATGTGGCTCACCAGTTGACCGCTCCACTAGGTGCAATTAAGTGGGGAATTGAGTCTCTGCGCAAACCCGAGGTCCATCTCGAACGCAAGCAATCTCAACTCACATCAATCTATTCCCAGGCGACGATTCTTGTCCACCTGATTGCGAATTTTGCGCTGATGTCGAATTTGGAATCTTCACATGAACTCGGCCTCGGCGGTAAACCGGAATCCGTGGATATCCTTGCCCTCACCATTGGGATCGTTACCGACTATCAGCCTCAGGCCGTCGAGGGAGGGAAGAAGATCGAGGTTATCACTTCTTCCTTCCAAAACGGCCCGGTTGATTCGAAAGTCACGGGAGTTAAAAATACTCTCGCCCAAGCGATATCAAATCTCGTTGAGAATGCTGTAAAGTACTCCGATACGAAAACTACAATTACGGTTTTTGCCGAACCCGTTCTTTTCAAGGACTCCGGAAAAGCGGGACTCGGCCTGACCGTCAAAAGCATTGGCCTTCCGATCTCTCCCAACGAAGTTCCCCATCTGCAGGAGCGCTCCTTTCGGGGCAAGCAAGCTCGCCAGAAGGTGCCGGCTGGCACCGGAATAGGCCTCTATTTAGCGCGGCGCATAATGGAGTCGAACCACGGAACCATTCGCATACAAGCGCGCGGCAAAGAATCGCAGTTCACGCTGATCTTCCCTCCGTTCCGAACTTTGTGAATCGCCTAAATCAAAACCACCGCATTCTGCTGGTGGATGACGAACCATTTTATGCTGAAGCTCTGAAGATTGGCATCGAGTCGGAAGGCTTCGTATGCGATCGCGCAACGGATATGACCATGGCCATAGGCTTTCTGCGACGGTACCAGACATCTGTCGTAGTAACTGATATCATGATGCCGCCTGGTTCGGACTTCGACTCCATCGACTCTTCCGAGACCGGCTACCACCTGATCAAAATGATTCAGGCGACGTGGCCGGCCATTCGCATCATCTGCCTTTCGGTTATCGGCGACCAGAAGAAGATCCATGCGCTCAAAAAACAGCGCGTTCAATACATACGCAAGGGCGAGGCCTCGCTCGAAGACACTCTTCGAATTATCCGTAGAGCCGCCACCGGCATCATTAGGTTCTAGCAATGCAAATACTGTTAGCTGAGGACGACCAATTCTACGCGCACAACATCAAAGACTTACTTGTCGATCAAGGGATCAAGGTAGACGTGGTCAACAGTACTCAAGACGCCCTAAAGCGTTATAGCAAACGTTACGGGGCGGTCATCCTCGATTCGATGCTTCCCAACAACCCCAGACTTTCGGGGCTCTCTCAGCGAGATACCCAAGCGGGTTTTCGTTCTGGAATCTGCGTTGCGCGGGAAATCCGCAGGAAAAACTCCGAGGCGCGCATCGTAATGCTATCTGCGGATCCGGTGGGAACGGGCGCGGCCGAGTGGTGTGCTAAATCGAACGTACCTTGCATATCCAAATCTGAAGGTCCATTCGCGCTGCTCGGATCTCTAGAACGTGTCGGTCTACTTTCTGAAATCCAAACTCCCAGTAGCTTTATCGTGCATGGACATGACGAAGCTGCGTTACGAGAGCTCAAATCCTATATTCTTCAGCAACTGAGATGGCAGCCGCCCATTATTCTGCGCGAGCAGCCCAGCGCCGGCAAAACAATCATTGAGAAGTTCGAATTTAATGCCTGTCGTGTTGACTGTGTCTTTGTACTTCTAACCCCTGACGATGCTACCCCCAAAACGTGGATCGCCGATACAGGCCGCCGCTCCCGCCAGAACGTGATTTTTGAACTCGGGTTCTTCTACGGGAAAATGAGCCGGACTTCGGGTCGCATTTTTCTCCTCTACAAAGGTGACGTCGAACTGCCATCCGACATCCGCGGTATCGTCTGGATCGATATCACGAACGGATTGGAGCAAGCCGACGCCGAAATCAAGGCAGAATTAAAGGCCGCCAAACTTCTTGGGGGCCGGCCTCGAACGATCCAGCCTACGAAATCCAACTAATAAAAACGGTCTTGGCAAATGTCGATAGAGTCGCCCGCGTCTGTAGGCAAGAGAATCAGTACTGCGATCTCGCTACCACCATCTCCTCAATCTGCACTAGCGGTGTCGGGTAGCGTCCGGTGTAGCAGGCGTAGCAGAAGCGCTTATTCGCTTGGGTGTCGCAGACTGCCTCGCTTAGCAGATCGATCGGCAGATAACCGAGCGAGTCGGCTTCCACGTACTCTCGGATCTCCTCGATGCTTTGGTTGGCCGCAATCAGCTCGTTTTGGCTGGGTGTATCAACGCCGTAATAGCAGGGCGACACAGTCGGCGGGCAGGAGATGCGAAGGTGTACTTCGGTCGCACCGGCGTTACGCACCATGCGCACAATCTTTTTGCTGGTAGTGCCTCGCACGATCGAATCATCCACCAGAATCACGCGTTTGCCCTCGAGCAGCGAACGCACGGGATTCAGTTTCAACTTCACACCGAAATCGCGGATCGCCTGCGAAGGCTCGATAAACGTTCGTCCCACATAGTGGTTGCGGATCAGCGCCTGGCGGAACGGGATGCCGGATTCGTCGGCATAGCCGATAGCGGCTGCCGTGCCGGAGTCGGGCACCGGCACCACCACATCCGCCTTGACCGGGTGTTCTCGCGCCAGCAACCGGCCCATCAGTTCGCGTGACGTTTGGACCGAGCGCCCAAATATCAACGAGTCCGGGCGGGCGAAATAAACATGCTCGAATACACACTGTGCCGAGGCTTTGGCCGGCGCATAGAATTGGCGTGTCACGCCATTCGGGCCGACGATCACCATCTCGCCCGGCTCCACGTCGTTCATGTAAGTTGCGCCGATCAGATCGAATGCGCACGTCTCGGAAGCGAACACATAACTGGTTCGCCCGTCCGACAGCTCGATGCGTCCCATCGCGAGCGGCCGGAACCCGTGCGGATCACGCGCTACGATGATGCGGTCCTCTGCCAGGAACACCAGTGAAAACGCGCCTTCCAGTTGCAGCAGTGCATCGCGCAGCGCGGCGGGCAGCGTGCGCTCGCGCGACTTGGCCACCAGGTGAAGCACCACCTCGGTGTCGCTGGTGGTCTGGAAGATGGACCCTTCCTGTTCCAGTTCCTGCCGGATCTCGATCGCGTTGGTGATGTTCCCGTTGTGGGCTATCGCGATCTGGCCCTTGCTGTACGCCACCGAAAGTGGCTGCGCATTCAGCAGCACCGTATCGCCGGTCGTCGAGTACCGTGTGTGGCCAATCGCCAGTTCACCCGGCAATTGGTTCAAGACATCCGGCGTGAAGATGTCGGCAACATGCCCCATCTTCCGCATGCAATGAATCTTGCGGCCATCGCTGCTGGCTATGCCCGCGCTTTCCTGCCCGCGATGCTGCAAGGCATACAGGCCCAGGTACGCGAGATTCGCCGCCTCGGGGTTTCCGTATATAGCAAAAACACCGCACTCTTCATGCAGCTTGTCGAAGGGGTCCACGTGAAAATCTCCGGCAATCAAGTCGTTGGGTTCAGGCATTATTCGACCGAAACAGTTGAATGGAGGAGGTGTTCAAGGGCGGCATTCCAAAGACCGTACAAATCCCCGATCGGTGAATTGATCAGAGTTTCGGTCCGGTTTCGAATCACCATCCTTGCTCTGAGTGTAGCGCCAATTTCGATTGCGCTGACTGAATTCTTTTTGGCCGCTTCATAAACGGCCTCGGGCTTCACTGTCGAGACCAGAATCCGGGACGGACCCTCGTGGAAAAGCAGCAGCTCCGCCGCCAAGTCTGACTCCAGCGTCACATCAGCCCCGATGCCCTTCGGCCCAAATGATGCCTCAGCCAAGGCCACCGCCAGGCCACCGTCGGACAGATCATGTGCCGATTCCACCGCTCCCGCCAGCACCAGCTCCCGAATGGTAGTCTGCACTCGCTTCTCGTAATCCATTTCGAGCTTGGGCGGCGTTCCCCACAGCTGGTCCAGAATCACCTTGGCGTATTGCGATGAACCGAACTGCCTCTCATCTGGCGAGCCAAGGCCGCCCAGCAAAATAATTTTCCGCCCCTCGCCCATAAACTGCATCGGCATCGGAGCGGCAGTGGGCAGCGTTCCGACGATGCCGATAACCGGCGTCGGAAAGATCGGCGTCCCTAGCGTCTCGTTATACAGGCTCACGTTGCCACCCGTAATGGGCGTCTCAAAGAATCGGCAGGCTTCGGCCAGTCCTTCAATCGATTCCACCAGTTGCGCCATGATCTCCGGCCGCTCCGGATTACCAAAGTTGAGATTGTTCGTCGCCGCAACCGGCAGCGCGCCCACCGTCGACAGGTTCCGGCAACATTCCGCCACAATCAGTTTCGTCCCTTCGCGGGGATCCAGTGCACAGTAGCGCCCGTTCCCGTCCAGCGACATCGCAATGGAGAGATCTGTTTCTTTGATGCGTACGATGGCCGCTTCGGCTCCAGGACCTGCCAGCGTGTTGGTACGCACTTGGTAGTCGTACTGCTCCCAAATCCAACGCTTGTTCGCGAGGTCACCGGAAACCAGTAGGCGCTTCAGGTCGCCTGTAAGGTCCTTGCTGTGGACGGTCGGGCCATCTAGCGGAGCCACACGCAACGGCTTGGTATACGGCCGGTTGTAGATCGGAGCTTCGTCGGCCAGGGCGCGGTTCGAAATCTCAGCCACAACCTCACCGTGGTTCTTCACCCGCAGCATGCCGTCGGCCTTCACCTCGCCGACAATCACCGCGTCCAGTCCCCATTTTCGGAAGACACGTAGCACTTCTTCTTCTCGCCCACGTTCCGCCACCAGCAGCATCCGCTCCTGGCTTTCCGACAGCATGATCTCGTAAGGCGTCATGCCCAGTTCGCGCTGCGGCACGTACATCAAGTCGATCTCGACGCCGGTGCCCGCCCGGCTACCCATCTCGCAGGTCGAACACGTCAACCCAGCCGCGCCCATGTCTTGAATCCCGACGATCGCGCCGGTCTTCATGGCTTCGAGACAGGCCTCCAGCAGCAGCTTCTCCATAAAGGGATCGCCGACCTGTACGTTGGGCCGCTTCTGCTTCGACTCCTCCGTAAATTCGGCCGAGGCCATCGAGGCGCCATGAATTCCGTCCCGTCCCGTCTTCGAGCCAACGTAAATCACTGGATTGCCAATGCCCGTGGCTTTGCCGTAGAAGATTTCATCGTGCTTAAACACGCCCAGCGCGAACACGTTCACCAGCGGGTTGCCGTCGTAGCATTCTTCGAAAACGCACTCGCCACCCACCGTGGGTACGCCAAAGCAGTTCCCGTAGTGCGATATGCCCGCCACCACGCCTTTCAGGATGCGCTGGTTGCGCGGTCCGGTCTGCGGATCGTCCAGCCGGCCGAAGCGAATCGCGTCCATCACCGCGATAGGCCGCGCACCCATGGTGAAGATGTCACGCAAAATGCCACCCACACCGGTTGCCGCGCCCTGGAAAGGCTCGATGAAGCTGGGGTGGTTATGCGATTCAATCTTGAAGGCGATCGCCACGCCGTCGCCAATGTCGATGATGCCCGCGTTCTCGCCCGGACCCTGCAAGACACGCTTGCTTTCGGTGGGCAGCTTCCTCAGATGGATGCGGGAACTCTTGTAGGAGCAGTGTTCGCTCCACATCACACTGAAAATGCCGAGTTCGGTTAAAGACGGTTCGCGGCCCAGCAGGCTCAGGATCTTGTCGTACTCAGACGCGGTGAGTTGGTGGGCGGCGATCACGTCCGGGGTGATCGTGATCGTACTCATGATTGGGTTCTGATGGAAGAGGCGCCTGCGGCTAAAGCGCTTGAAACAGGGATCCCGGCGGCAAACGCCGAGACCAGGGACGCCAGAATAATGTGTCCGTCGGTTCCACCCATCAGCGGATCGCTGGCACGCTCAGGGTGCGGCATCATGCCCATCACGTTCCGCTCGGCGCTCAGAATGCCCGCGATGTCGCGCATGGATCCATTTGGATTATCGGTGTAGTAAAACGCAACCCGGTCTTCCGCTTGCAGCTCGTCCAGGACACTATCCTCAGCAATGTAGCAACCTTCGCCGTGAGCGATGGGGAGATGGAGGACTTGCCCTTTGCGGGCCAGGTTGGTGTATGGGGAGTTGGTTGTGGCGACCCGCAGTCCGACGGCGCGGCAGATGAATTCCATCCCGGCATTACGCACCAGCGCGCCGGGCAGCAACCCCGCTTCCACCAGGATCTGGAACCCATTACAGATTCCAAGCACTGGGCCGCCTTCGCGGGCAAATGCTTTCACCGCGTTCATGACGGGTGAGAACTTCGCAATGGCGCCGCATCGCAGATAGTCGCCGTAGGAAAACCCCCCGGGCAAAATCACCGCGTCTACATCACCCAAGGACAAGGCATCATGCCAAATGAATTCGGCTTCTTGGCCCAGGTTGTGAGAAAAGGCGTACCAGGCGTCGTGATCGCAATTGCTCCCCGGGAACACGACCACTCCGACCTTCATGCGCTGTCCTCCAACCCTCCCTGATGAACCCGTTCGTTAACACTGGTGCGCCGGCGCATGGGCCAAGCGCTAAGAAAATCGAAGCTTTAGGAGGCTCCGCTCGCGCCCGCGACGGCCGGGGCCGGAACGGCAGCTTTCTTGCGCGCCGCGCGTCGCTTCTCAATAGGAGGCTGGCGGTCGCTCTTCTTCAGTGCGGGCAGAACGATGGACATGACGAATTTTTTCTCGCCATGCTCGTCGAACTTAATTACGATGTATTCTTCGTTGCAAGAAAGCACCGAGCCCAGGCCGAACTTGCCATGCTCGACTTGGGCGCCTGTCGCAAATGCTGGTTTAATGGCCATGGCCAAATCCTCCTAGATCATTGTAGCAGCTTGACTTACCCTCTGTCGAGCCAGCCGGGAAGAATCCCAGCATGCCGGCCTCCAAAACGAATTCCCACCGGTCGCCAAATGCTTCCATATAATAGAGAAAGCCAAAAATGGAAGAGCTGAAGAAAAAGCTGCAGCAGGAGATCGCGGCCCTCGAGTATGAACTCCGCAACGAACTGCCCAAGGAGATCCTCAAGGCGCGCGCTCACGGCGACCTCAGCGAAAACGCCGAATACCATGCTGCCAAGCAGCGTCAATCCTACGTCGACGCCCGGCTCGGCCAACTCCAGGCACGCCTCCGGGAGTTTTCCATGGCGGATCTCACCAAGATCCCACGCGACCGCGTCGGCCTCGGCTCACTGGTAGTGGTCTTCGACTCCCTGAAAAACGAGGAAATCTCCTACAAGATCGTGACCAGCGAGGAAGCCGACGTAAACAACGGCAGAATCTCCACCAGTTCCCCTATCGGGAAGGGTCTGTTGGGCAAACAGGTAGGCGACACCGTCAAGATCACCATTCCTGGCGGTTCACGAGAGATGGAGATTCTCAGCTTGTCAACCATTCACGATTTGGCGGGAACCTAGGGAGTGCATATTCCGGAGGAACCGTGTATTCCTGGTAAGGGGACAGTATGACGTATACCCGTGCCATTGGTCTGGGTGCAGGCAAGATCATCCGGCTGATTGTCCGCGCTCTGGCGCTCTCCCGCGTCAACCCCAACGTCCTCACGTTTCTTGGGTTGGTCATCAACGTCGTAGCTGCCGCGTTCCTCGCCTTCGGCCGATTTCGTGTAGCCGGCTGCATCATCATCTTCGCCGGCCTGTTCGACATGGTCGATGGCCGTGTAGCGCGCGAAACCAACCGCGTCACCCGCTTCGGCGCATTCTTCGATTCCGTACTCGACCGCTACTCCGAC
>JBAUOG010000191.1:0-4694 GCA_049579625.1 Bryobacteraceae bacterium | reverse complement strand
GCGGCAAGCGAACGTGACTCATGCGACCAATCAGGTTGATGTAAATGCACGCCATGCCAGTCGACGCGAATGTCCCCACCTACCGGATTCGCCGAAAACGTCCCGTGCCGCATCAGCTTGTATCGCTTTCGGATACTGATCAGGATTCGGAAGAAACGCAGCAGATCCGCATTCTGCTCGGCCAGTTTCCAATTTACCCAACTGACCTCGTTGTCCTGGCAGTAGGCATTGTTGTTGCCGTGCTGAGTCCGCCCCAGTTCGTCGCCCGCCAGCAGCATGGGCACTCCATGCGCCACAACGGTCAGCGTCGCCGCGTTGCGCACCTGCCGGGCGCGCAGCGAGGTGACATCCGGATCGTCCGTTGCCCCTTCCGCTCCACAGTTCCAGCTGAAATTGTCGTTGGTGCCGTCCCGGTTCCACTCGCCGTTGGCTTCGTTGTGCTTTTCGTTGTAGCTCACGAGATCCGCTAACGGAAAGCCGTCGTGGCAGGTCACGAAATTGATACTGTGCCAGGGCTCGCGTGAGTTGCCCGTGTAGAGATCCGGGCTCCCCACCAGGCGCGTCGCCAGCGCGGACACCATGCCGGGATCACCCTTCAGGAACTTTCGCAGATCGTCCCGGAACTTCCCGTTCCACTCCGCCCAGCGCCCCCATGATGGGAAAGAGCCCACCTGATACAGTCCGGCTGCGTCCCACGCCTCCGCAATCAGCTTTGTGTTTGCCAGCACGGGGTCCATCGCCAACTGTTCCAGCAGCGGTGGGCTAGCCAGCACCGAGCCATCCTGCCCGCGGCCCAGAATCGACGCCAGATCGAAGCGAAAGCCATCCACGTGCATCTCGATCGCCCAGTAGCGCAGCGCCGCCACCACCAAATCGCGCAGTACCGGATGATTGCAGTTCAGCGTGTTGCCGCAGCCCGAGTAGTTCAGGTACTCACCCGTGTCCGGGTTGAGCATGTAGTAAATCGAGTTGTCCAGACCCCGGAATTCGAAGGTCTGGCCCGTTTCGCCGCCCTCCGCCGTATGGTTGAACACGACGTCGAGAATCACTTCGATGCCCGCCGCATGCAGGCTCTTCACCAGCTGCTTGAACTCGTCCACAGGGCCCACGTCGCTCATGTCCGAGGAGTAAGCGGTATTGGGCGCGAAGAAAGAGATCGGATTGTATCCCCAGTAGTCGAAGAGCTTCTCGCCTGTGAGCGGGTTTACCCGCGGGTTCTCGTCCTCATCGAAGTCGTAAATGGGCATTAACTCGACCGCCGTCACGCCCAGCGATTGCAAGTAGGGAATCTTCTCAATCAGTCCGGCAAATGTCCCCGGCTTGCTGACTCCCGAAGACGAATGCCGGGTAAAGCCGCGCACATGCAGTTCGTAAATGATGCTCTCCGCGAGCGGGATGTTTAGCGGCCTGTCCAATCCCCAGTCAAAGTGGCTCTCGATGAGTGCACAGTGGCGTTGTTTGACGCCGTTCGGTTTGCGGTTCGGCTCACCCCAGCCGAAGCGGCCCACCACCGCGCGGGCATAGGGATCCAATAAAGTCAACGCCGGGTCGAAACGGTGGATGAGCGGAGCCTCATTCGGCACCCGATCCATGCGGTAGCAATAGCGGATCCCCGGATCGAGTCCGTGCACGAATATATGCCACACGTCCCCTGTGCGGTTCATATGCGGATCAAGCGGCAGCTCCAGGATCGAGTCGATATCGCTTCCCGCATACAGGACCAGCCTCACCTCCGTCGCATGCTTCGAGAACACGGCGAAGTTGATGCCGCCTCGAACCACCCAAGCCCCGTACGGCAGCGGCGATCCCGCGCTGACCGCAAACTCACCCTTGACCATCGACATGAACTTCTCATGAGCTGTAAGCGCCACACTAGTATTTCTTCACCTAAGGCAGCTGGTGTCAATAGGGTCATGGATGGAGCCGTGACCCTCAGTCTCAGAGTCTGTGTGAAAACTCCAGCACAGAACCGCGAGCGTCAGCGAGCGGACGCACGACAAAGCCGACCGGGACAGGCGCCTCTGTCCCAAGGCGATCACGAATTCCACTGTGGTCAACTCAAGCCCAACCGCCGCGTGGACAGATCGAGCCTGTCCCAAGATCCAGTACAGTCGACTCGTTACTCTGTCCCAAAGTTTTCACACAGACTCGTAAGCGAGCGGAAGGCCAGGGATCCAAGCCGGGCTTGCTCCATATGGCTACGCTGTCTTGGTGTTGCTGGCCGGCACCAGCACCGCCGTCATCGAGCCCTTCGACTTGGGCATTCGCGGGTCGGCCCCATAGGCGTGCACCTGGTCTCGTGCGAACTCAGCTTGCGGGAGTTCGCAGGTGATCACGATGGTGCGCCCGGTGGTGTCCACCTCCACCGCATGTTGGAAAGCTACGTCGGTCGGCATCAGGAAGAGCTTCTGCAGCATTTCGACCACGTAGTCATAGGTGTGCTCGTCGTCGTCCAGCAGGACAACGTGATAAAGCGGGGAGTGCTGCTCAAACTCGGTGCGCTTTTCAGCCGGTGTCAGGACAGGCGTGGTGGCGGCCACTCCGCCAGGCACAGCCGTGAGATCTGGGCCACCGGCTTGGCTCACGTCGCGCGACCCCTTGGCGAGTCGCGGATGCACTGTTTCCTTTGAAGTAGCGCTCATCGGAGAGATAGGACGGTCGCGTCGAGCCGTCAGGCTCGCGCCGGAGAACACCCGGATTATTCCTATTGGAGCATTCCCGGATGGACTCTGCAATCACGTCGAACCATTGTTACACTAGGGGTGTACCTTTCCCTGCGGTATGGGGGCGCAACGGTTTCGACGGGATCGAATCGTGGTGTGAAGGCGTGTCGGGTTCCGAGCTCCCGTAAAACGATCGGAAAACTACAACTGCCAACAATACGCAGTTTGCATACGCTGCTTAAGTAATTAGGTAGCCGCTCCGGTTCACGAGCCTGCGCGTGGGCTAGCGAGCGTCATCTTGCAGGATAGGTCTTAGGCTTCGGTCCGGAGCTGACAGGCCGAGATCAATCGGACTAGGCGGCACTCGCTTTTCGCCGGTTCTTTAGGGTGCTGCCGAAACAACAGAACTGGCTACACACGTAGGCTTTGCACGGCGGGCTTTCTCGGACGCGGGTTCAACTCCCGCCGCCTCCACCAATATCTTCGACACCGACAAAACCTTGCAATTCTGCCATGCGATCTCATAATTACAAGGGCGGGCCGTCGGCGGCTTGGGTCGCCTCGCGACGCTCGCCTTACTCCTTCGCCGGAGTAATTACGATATTCCGGAACGCCACCCGGCCCTTTTCGCTCGCCTGAAGATAGATGGGCCCGGGCAGGCCTTCATGGCTGTCGAGAGCGCCTCCCGTGATCCCGGGAATCTCCTTGTTGTCGATGACCGTTATCCCGTTCTGCACGACGGTAACGTACCTCCCAAGCAGGGTGATGTCGAACGTCTGCCAGACACCAGGCTTTCGAGGTTGCTCCGGCGTTGGATCCAGGAAGCCGTACACTCCGCCTGTGTGATGGCTGTTCGGCTCGGCCACAGAATCGGTTTCGATTTGGACCTCGTAGCGGCCCCGCAAGTAGACGCCGCTGTTGGCGTTGGCTCCGCAATTGAACTCGATATGCAACTTGAAGTCCTCGAACTTGGATGAGTTGACCAGGTCGGGGCCATTGCCTTCCTTGAAGAGCTCGCCGTCTTTTGCCTGCCAGGAACTTCCGCCGCTCCCGCCACGAGGGGTCCAGCCAGTTAGATCCTTACCGTTGAACAAAGTGACGGGTTGCCCCCACTTCGGAGTGCCCTTACGCTTGAGCTCGGGAGCGCGCACCCCTTTCCAATGCCAGGCGGTCCCAGCCGGATCGGTCACCGTACCCTCCAGGTCATGCCCGGCTAGCTTCCCCTTGAACGTCATGTCTGCCGCAAACCCTTCTTCACCTTTGGGCGAGACAAACTCGAGCTTCGCTCCGTTGACCGTGAACTTTTGAAGTGGCGTGGCATGATCCGTGACGCCCACCATGACGATCTTCGGATGCCCCTGGTCTTCCGAGATATCAATCCACGAAGGCAACTCCCCGGTTGGTGTTGTCAATGTAAGATCCCAGCGACCGAGCATTCCCTTGGCCGGAGATTGCGCTGCGGCCGTCATGTAGCCTGCCGCACCCAAAGCCACGAAGATCGACAGAAGCGTTCTCACGGCTGTCTTGCTTCCGCCCCGCAGTGTTCCGAAATGGACGTCCGAGTACTTATTCATGTTCTTTCTCCAGCCTGGAGAGCCTTTTCAGCAGACGCCTAGCTCTCCACGACCACTTCTTTGTCCGCGTCGAAATGATACATCTTGCCATTCCGGTAGGAACGTACCGAAAGATCCGTAGCCACCAGCGTGCGAAAGCCCAGGTCCGCGTTGCAGTTCGGCTGCTGTCGCGTTCGGACGCACTGGAGGAAGTTGTCAACGTGCTTGAGATCGCCTTCGTTGCCAACCCCATCGACGCGCACCATCGTGTCGTGATACTTCTTTGCGAACTCCTCGACGTAGGGAGATTCGGGCACAATGTCCGCATAGTCGTACTGCCGGGATGGCGGGCCTTCCCACTCATCACTCAGATGGATGGTGGCTTTCGTGCCCCGAATCATGGTGGCCGGCCCATTTTCGTTCACTTGTGAAGATTGCACCGTCAGCGACCATTTGCTGGGATAGTCGGCAGCTGTCA
>JBAUOG010000190.1:0-2067 GCA_049579625.1 Bryobacteraceae bacterium | reverse complement strand
GGATCGTATGGAATCCTTCGCCAGGCAATATCCCCTAGCCCGGTTCTATCGGAGCTATGTGGAGCTACTCCGCGATTCTGAGGTCGACGCGGTCGCACTGGCGACACCGGCGGAGCAGCATGCGTCGATGGCCATTGCGGCACTTCGAGCGGGTAAGGATGTTTTCGTCGAAAAGCCAATGGCGCTGACTCTGGAATCGGGGCAGGAAATCCTGGAGGCATCATCGGCGACGCGGCGGCTGGTGATGGTCGGCCATCTGTTGCTCTATCATCCGGCGATCGAGGCCATTCAACAACTACTAGGATCTGGTGAACTCGGTCGACTAGAGTACATCTATTCAAATCGGCTTAGCATGGGGAAAATTCGCAGCGAGGAAAATGCATGGTGGAGTTTTGCGCCGCATGACATTTCGGTGATTCTTCGCCTCGTAGGGCATTCTCCCGTGCAGGTGTCCGCCACGGGAGGCGCGTATCTACAGCCCAATATCGCCGACGTCACGGTTTCAGATCTTTTGTTTAATCACGGCACTCGAGCCCATATCTTCGTAAGCTGGCTCCACCCCTATAAGGAGCAGCGGCTGGTGGTGATTGGAAGTAAAAAGACGGTTGTGTTCGAAGAGACGCGTCCCACAGCGAAGCTACTGGTTTATGATAATCGGATCGCGCGGATTGGGGATCGTCTCGAAGCCGCGCAGAGCCAACCGAGTGTGCAACAATACAGCACGGAGGAGCCGTTGCGCCTTGAGTGCCAACATTTTGCGGATTGCGTTAGAACCCGTCAAAGCCCCCGAACGCCGGCCGAAGACGGACTGCGTGTCCTTGAGGTTCTGCAGGCGTGCCAGCGTTCCCTCCAATTGAATGGTGAACTGGTGCAGATGAGCTCGCGCGCGTTTCAACGGGTCGTTGCTATCTAAATAACCATCGGGCTGGTCGCTACTGGCGGACTTCGTGGTTTCGCAATCCAAACCCGAAAGTTCGGACTTTGACCAAGATTGTGGGAGATGCGGAATTGTGGGGTGCCCGCCGGAGCATTCGTCAAAATGTAACCGAGCGTTCACACCCCTGAACACCTTGTCAATCGGGTAATCGTATTACAAAATGGTTATTAATCGATGACGATGGTTGCAGGCGCCGGTAAATTCCGAACGAATTCCAAAGGGCGCGCAAGATGAGTCCAAGAGTTTTTCCGTACCCGCCTCATCGCCGCCTGGTGGTCGGCGACACGTTCGCTGTTGGCGCTCGCAATTGATCGGCGAATGATCACCGGGTTGGCTGGGGAATTAGTGGATTGCGCGGAGGAATACAGCCGGGCGTTGATACTCTTCCGTGACGACTTGGCGGTAAACCGATTCGGGTCAAGATGGCTTCTGGAGAACAGGCGATGAGAACCGAGACCAGTGCTGCGTGGTTGCAAGAATTGTGTTGCCCGGCCTGCAAGGCTCAGCTACGCTCCGAAGACGGCGATGTGGTCTGCCTGGGGTGCGGTGAATCCTGGCCCGTAAGGGACGGAATTCCGTACTTCGTTCCATCATTTCCCTATTGGGGTGAGATTCCCCAAGAAACCATGACCGAGGTGTTGCGTCAGTGCACCGAGTCATGGCGAGACGCGCTGCTCACATCCGAAGACCCCGTGGTGAAAAGCGCGTCGGACATGATCTTGAATCTTGATCGTGCGAACTGGTCGCTGCTGGCCGATCTGGCGCCGCAAAGCCGGGTTCTCGATATCGGTGCCGGCATGGGCGCTAATTCCCATTCGCTCGCTCTCCGTTATGGCGAAGTCTTCGCGGTCGAGCCGGTTACCGAGCGCGTCCGTTTTATGCGCCAGCGATTCGAACAGGAAGGAATTCGTAATATTCAAATCATTCAAACCTCTTTGTGGGACCTTCCATTCCCGGACGGCAGCTTCGATCTGATCGTGATGAACGGTGTTCTGGAGTGGGTGGCTACGGGCCGCCAAGGTAATCCGAGGCGGCTGCAAGAAACGGCGCTCAAGGCGGCAGCCAGACTGCTAAGGCCCGGAGGAGTACTTTACGTCGGAATCGAAAACCGGTTCACGGCCGGCTATTTC
>JBAUOG010000189.1:0-7468 GCA_049579625.1 Bryobacteraceae bacterium | reverse complement strand
TGAACGGGTAGAGATTCCCCACGACATCTTGCAACCACTTCAGCTCATTCCGCAAGGTGCAATTCGAGACCCGTTATCCTATCGTCTCCATCCAAACTGTGGCCCGGAGCGCCAGCCTAGGGTTTGGTGAGTTTGGGGTACCATTTTCGTCTGTGAAAAAAACGGCCCCTGTATCAGGTAATCAGTTGCGTTCAGGTCAAGCGGATCGCAGACGATATCGCCGTATATCGTTCCTAATCCGGCGATGCGTTCCAGGATCAGACTTCCGGCCAGGAACTCACAGGAGTTGTGAAGGAAGGGATTTCGATTTCGCAATCCCCGTGTACTGCGCTGAATCCGAGTTCAGCTCTGCCACTCCCCTTGTTAAACTAGGAGAGTTTAGGGTATACTCCTAGTTAGACTAGGAGAACTACAATGGGCAAAACCGCAGAACTGCTGCCCGGCACTCTCGACCTTCTGATTCTAAAAGCCGTGTCGTTAAGACCCTTGCATGGATACGGCGTGTTGCAGCGCATTCAGCAGATTTCAGGCGATGCGCTGGAGATTCCGCAGGGGTCCTTGTATCCGGCGCTTTACCGATTAGAGCATCAGGAATTGATCGCCGCCGATTGGGGTGTGAGCGAGAATAATCGCCGGGCAAAGTATTACAAGTTGACCGCTGCCGGACGGCATCGCTTGCGTGAGGAAACCGCCGGCTGGAAGAGGCTGGCGTCAGCGATGGCCGCGGCCCTGAAAACCACGCCGGAGGAGGTGTGACGTGCTGAAACACTTTCGCTCCCTTTTTCGCGTGCTCAAGTCACGTCGAGATTTCGAACAGGGCATGACCGAGGAGCTGAGATTTCACATCGAGCGATACACGGACGACCTGGTGCGCTCCGGCGTGCCACCGCAAGAAGCGGCGCGGCGGGCACGGATCGAGTTCGGCAGTCTGAACGGCGTGCGGGAAGAGTGCCGCGAAGCACGCGGGCTCAACCCGTTCGATGAAGCGCTCAGGCAACTGCGTCACGCCGCCCGATTACTGTATAAAACACCGAGATTCACGGCAACCGCGCTCGTGACCCTCGCGGTCTGCCTCGGGGGAAATCTGACGATCTTTGCGGTGGTCGACTCCATTCTGCTCCGGCCGCTGCCGTTTCCCGAGGCAGACCATCTAGTCACGGCGTTCAATACGTACCCCAAAGCCGGCGTCGATCGTGACGGTTCCTCGACAGCCAATTACTACGAACGCCGTGGCCGGGTTGCCGCGTTTGCCGGAGTCGCTATGTATAGCTACGGTACGGCGGTTGTCGGCGAGGCCGGATCAACTGAACGCGAACAGACCGCGCGGGTAACTCCGGATTTTTTCTCAACGCTCGGAGCCGATCTAGCGGTGGGACGCTGCTTCACGGATGAGAAGACTTCGCCTCAAACTGACAAAGTCGTGATTCTCACTGACGCCTACTGGCGCCAGCATTTCAATGCCGATCCCAACGTAATCGGCAGGCAACTCCGCGTGGACGGAGTTCGGGACACTGTGGTCGGTGTGCTATCGCCCGGTTTCCGCTTTCTCTCGTCCGAAGCGCGCCTGTACTTTCCTTTATCGTCGAGCCCTAGTGACCGCAGTTCACTGCAGCGGCACTCGGGTGGCAACGCGAAGCACATGATTGCCCGCCTGAAGCCCGGTGCGACCCTGGCGCAGGCACAAGCCCAAATCGACGCGCAGAATGCCACGCTTGAAGCGGACGATCCACAGGCGAAGATGATGGCCGATGCCGGCTTTCGTTCTGTGGTGGCGCCCCTTCACGCCGACCACGTTGCCGGCATCCGCCCCACCTTATTGTGGATGCAAGCGGGTGCGTTCGCTCTGTTGCTGATTGGGGCTGTCAACCTGACCAACCTGCTGCTGATTCGGGCCAGCGCCCGGGCTAAAGAAATCGCCGTCCGGCAGGCGTTGGGCGCAAGCCCGTGGCACGTGATAAGTGAAGTGATCGTTGAGATCACTCTGCTCACGCTGACGGGAAGTTTGCTCGGGCTCGCCGCCGGGGCTGGAGGAATCCGCCTCCTGGCTGTGCTAGGAGCCGATCGTTTACCGTTGGGGAGTCACATCGCCTTCGACGCTCGCTTGGCCTGCGTCGCGGTTCTGGGAGCCGTCGTCCTGGGACTCGTGCTCGCGGTGCCCATCGCGTGGTTCAACCTCCAGGATCAGCTCAGAAATGCGATCCACTCGGAGACTCGGGGCGGAATGCCTAGCCGTGCTGCTCAAAGCCTACGGCATGGTTTCATCGTGGCGCAGATCGCATTAGCGTTGGTTCTGTTGTCAGGAGCGGGCCTGCTGGGGCTCAGTCTGGAGCGGGCCATGGCCATCTCTCCCGGCTTCCGCGCGGAGCATGTTCTGACAGGCCAAATCAATGTCCCGTGGAGCAAATACCCGGATTGGGCCGCTCGCCTGGCATTCAACGAGAAACTGTTGAAAGAAGCGTCCCGCCTGCCCGGAGTTTCGGCGGCCGGGGTGGTCAACAATGTGCCCTTGAGCGGCAACAATGGCAAGAGCGCAGCCACTGTTAAGGGCCACGTTCGCCGGCCGAGCGAATCGCCGCGAGGACATTACGCTTATGGCGTCGATGGCGACTACTTCACGGCAATGGGCTTCTCCCTGCGCGAAGGACGTTTTCTGACCGCTGACGATTCGCGGCGGTCGTCGCGTGTCTGCGTGGTGGACGAGGACTTCGCGCGGTATTACTGGCCCCAGGCCAGCCCTCTTGGCCAACGCATTTTCGAGGGCTCCGAAGCGACCACGGACGCCGAATCCTTCACCGTGGTCGGTGTCGTCAGCGCGGTGAAACAAGCGGGACTGACGGATCAGACAGCGCAAGGCGCGGTTTACTATCCGTATGCGTTGCGCACCTCCGACAGCCTTTTCATCGTTCTCCGCACCAGCGGCCGGCCGGAATCGCTGGCGCCGGCGCTTGAAAAACTTGTTCGGCAAATCGACCCCGAGCTGCCGGTGAACGACCTTCGGTCGATGGATACCCGCGTCGCCGACAGCTTAGTGGCGCAACGTTCACCGGCTCTGTTGGCGGGTATTTTTTCGCTAATCGCCCTGCTTCTGATCGCTGTCGGCACCTACGGTGTCCTAAGCTATGCGGTGGCGCAGCGCCGCCGCGAGATCGGCGTGCGAATGGCACTGGGTGCGCGGCCGGAGCAAATACGAGGCCAGTTTCTCGCGCTCGCGTTCCGCCTGTTGGTGGCCGGCGAAATACTCGGCGGAATTGGAGCGTGGCTGACTGCCAAAGCGATGCGGACGCTACTCTTTCAAGTGCCGCCTGTTCACGTAGCGACCTTTGCCGCGGCCGCCGGCGTCATCGCTGCGGTTTCCCTTGTCGCCTGTCTACTGCCGTCTCATCGCGCTGCTCGGATCTCGCCAATTGAGGCGCTCGCCGACCAATAGCGAATCAGCTTGATCCTGCGGACGCCCTGAAGAAGACGAACGACGGCAGGGACTTAGACCGTTTAGGTAACGGCGTCTTCAAAGCTTTTGTGATGGCCGACCCAGCAAGATAGTTAGGTGTCGTGATGTTCGCAAATGGCGAAGATGCGCTGAACGTCGCAAAGCCGATCATCGACACAGCAGTCGACACAGACTCCCTGGCATTCGCGTGGCTGAAATGAAGCAGCCCGGCTGAGCTAATAGCTATCGATCGATCCACGGTCGTGAGTGCGGCTAATTCCTCGATGAGCGATAAATCGCCAGCGCACTCATCGACCGCAGATAGGGAACGAAAAGTCGTTAGCGCCCGTAATCCGTTCTAGGCAGTCTTGAATCTTCAACCAGCCCTTGCATCTTCCAGCGCATGGGGCAATGACTGCTCGAGAGGACGCCTGCGTTAGGTTAGCGCTTAGGGGCTGATAGCCTGCCGGGCCGAGAGTAGAGTCCTCTCGGCTTTCGCCGTCCGTTTCGCATCCTGGATGTGACGCGGGGCGCCCACACCCGGCTCGCCCTTTCCGCTTACTCCTGCGTCAACGCCAGCACCGCATACGCCGTCGCCGCATCACTCATGAAGCGCCCGATATCCGACTTCGGGTCTCGCTGCTTGTTAATCGAGTAGGCCGGCCAGAAACCCTCGGTCTTCCGCTGATTGGCATACAACCATTCCAAGCCCCGCTTCACTTGCTGTTGTGTGCGCGGCACGCCCGCATCCAACAACGCCAGTGTAATGAGCCCGGTCGCGTATCCGTCGCTAACCGTCTCGAGCGCCGTGTCGTCCTTGCGCTTCCAGTTCCCAACCAACGACGTCAAGCTCCAACCGCCGTCGGACTGCTGCTTGCTCTCCATCTCGTCTTCAATCGACTTCTGTTGTTCCGGAGTCAGCAGCCCGGGCAACTTCGTTGAGGCCCACAGCAGCACCACCCGATTGATCGGCAGTTGCGCTTTGGCTCCCTGCTGCAGGTAATCGGTGAGCAGCTTGACGCTGCCGGCCACATCAGGATTCGATCGATACGTCGGCGGCGTCATCCCCACCGCCAGCGCGGCCAGCGCAGCGCCATAATACGGAGAATCGCCGGCTTCCCACGGACCGTATTCGAAATTCAGCCAGTTCCAAGCGCCTTTGTTGTCGCCGGTTTTCAGCTGAACCGCCCACATGTTCTTCAGTGCAAGCCTGGTGTCGTCGCTCAACTCGCCGCCTTTGGCTGCGGCATCATAGCGCGTCAGAATCAGCGCATTCAAGACCGCTTCAGTGCCGCGCGACTGTGCCGTCTTCGGATCATCAGGCTTCCCGCCATAGAATGTCCCGGCTTCGTCCCCGAGCCTGACTCGCTTGATGACGTATTCCAGCATCCTGCGTTCATTCGGAGACACGCCCTCTTCCGCCAGTGCTCCGCGCAGGCTGGGTCGCGCCAGCAGGTAAGGCACTGCCGTGTGACACGAGACGCAGCTTGTGCCGTGATCGCGTTCGGCACGCGGCCACCCCAGCCACCAATTGGCCCGGCCATCCATATAACCGGCGGCGGCTTTGGCATCCCATGTTGCAGGCTGTGCGGTGCTATTTGCTGTGTCCGCGGCTTGCAGTGCTACCGCACAGAATATCGTTGCCGGAAACATAGCGAACCTTAGCATGAGCATGTTACTTAGTATGTACCGACTTTGATGGCCACCGGGAACGTCATCCGTCGTCAGCCAAACGTACTTGCCAGTTTAGTAGAGCCAGAAATGTAGCTTTTCCGATATGCCGCGAATCACGCCGTTGAAGGACACGATTACTCCTAACTCTCTGCCATCGGGTGATTTAAAGCTGTGATCGACGGCGAATTCAAAATGAATCGCCTTGGTGCAGTCGATACCTGAAGGCAGGTCCGCCTCAAAGACTTGCTCGTCCGGGCCGAAATAAGCCTGGGTTCCCGCAGGCCGGCCGTTAATTGCGCACGACAACTTGACCACTGGCGATACGGCCGCAACCGCATCGGGAACAGTAAACTGGAGCAAGAACTTTGGCGGTCTGAGGGAATCCAGCAAGTTGACTTCGAAGCTAAAACGCTTCAAAGTCCAGGCCCACTGGAACTTGGTTACATTCGTCCATCCATCCAGCAATCGAATCGTCGCTGGAGCGGACAGCCGCTGACTGCGCATAAAGAGAAACATGCGGGCGTCTTTATCCAAGTCGGTTGGATTGGGGGCGTCGGTACAACCAACCGTTAATTGATCGATGATCCGCCATCCACTCCGCTTTGCGATTCTCTGCAGGCCGGCGGGAGAAAAGATCCATTGGTTCGTGGGGTCGTTGTTGGTCTCCCGATGGTCCAGCAAATACGCGAGAGGTTCGTTCTTGATAGCCACACCGGATTTTGTGACGTCGGCGACGCGAGTGCTCAGAACGCAATATCGACACTGTTTGGCCAATGTCTCGAGAGCCAGGTATGGATTCTTCAGATGATAGAGAACTCCCAGAGAGATAGCCAGCCCATAGGACTCCCCCGGCAACTGAGTCGCTGAATCTGCATCCAACTCAAAGATCTCAACGGGTAGACTCAGTCGCTCGCGCAGAGTTCGCACGCCAGCCATCCAGTTGTGGTTATTCGGGGGGTTGTCGGCGGCTGCAACTGCGCATCCAAAGCTCGCGAAGAGCAATGGGATATCGCCGTCACCACAACCGAAGTCGATCACGGGTCCGGCTTGGAGAGCCCGCTGGAAATCAGCAAAGTTCCGGCGGAAGAAGGGGGCCATGTGGTCAATGGAAGCCAAACTGTCGTACGGATACCACGTCAAGGGCTTTGGCAGAGGTTCTTTTTTGGCCTCCTCTAATCGCTTCGAGAATCCGTAGCGGCGATCGATGATTTCCTGAGCGCATGCTGGAAGCTGCGGTACGGTTGAATTCACAAAGATAATCCTTTTTCAGAGGCGCTTAAGTTTTAGTGGCGATGATCGTCAGACCTGCAATCAATGCATCGAGGTTTCGACGCGGCGTGTTGGCAGCCAGCAAACAAGGTCGCGGTCGTCCGCCGACGATAAGCTTCGGCCCGAGGTCGGGCTGTTTCTCCAGTTTGAGACAGCGTGAACCGGCGGCGGCGCACACCTGATCCTCCCGCGCTGCCAGCCCTCCCTCCAGCAACGCATATTTTGTTGTGGCAACTTCGGGGAAGCAGAGATATGGCAGGAAGTGAGCAATCCTTGCTCCACGCCCAGTCTAACAGTAGATGGCCCGATTCGCGTGCGCCTTTCCAATCGGAGTGGCGCACCACATCGGCCAGCGCGGAAGTGTCCACCTTGTTTGTTTGAAGTTTCCGAACACGAATCGCGGCAAGCGACCAAAGTTGGTATCACATCACGCAACGGAGAGCTGATCAAGAACGCTTCTTTCTCCGCCGCCACACCATTAACGTCACCACTTCTCGGCGTTCACCTTCAAAATGTAAAAGGAGCGAAGCTGTTGGAGCGCTCCGCTTTGACCCGGCCTCGCAAGCACACGCCGACATTTTTCGTGCCTCTCCAAATCGTCGATCACCAAACTCCAAAAAGATTGATCTCCTTACTTATCAAGCGCTTACGGAAATCTGTGTGGTCGACCCAGTACGGCCTCGCCCTATGCTCGGGGCGAGATGTCTAATAACCTGATCGAAACGCACGATTCGGTCCATGACCCAATCGCGCCTCCGGACGGCCTCTCCGACGCCGCTCCTACTGACAACAACGCTCCGGCTGATCCCCCAATTGATCCTATGGACCAGCCCGTCGAAGCTGCACTACCCGAAGCGCCCGGTACGCCGGACGCACCTACCGAATCTAGCGATCCACAACCCGGCGACACGCCGGTCTCCGACGCGCCGGACTCCGGCACTCCCGAGGCCCCTGCGCCTCCCACCACAGAGGCTAAGAAAACCAGGCAGCCTCGCGCCAAACGGCCCAACAAGCCGGGCCGCGAGCACTGCCTCGTGAAGACCGACCGCACCGGCATCGGCGGGGTGAAGACCCCGGAGGGCAAGGCCATCTCCTCCC
>JBAUOG010000188.1:0-24384 GCA_049579625.1 Bryobacteraceae bacterium | reverse complement strand
GAGCAAGCGGATGTCGGCTGCCGGAACTGTGGCGCGACCGTCAGGGAGCGCCCGCCTCGCTCGATGAATCAAATGATCCGCGTTCAACGGCGTTCATCCGCTGCCATAACGCCGACTGGCGCACGCCGGGGTTTTCGCTTAGGCTCAGATAGCGTAAGCCGGCAATCTCAACGTTTTAGGGTAACAACTGTGGCGCCCCAGCCGCCGGCTTCCGCCGGAGCATCCGAAAAGCTTGCCACATAGGGAGTCCGCGCCAGGATCGTTCTCACCATTTCCCGCTGCACGCCGATTCCGCGTCCGTGGATGATCCGCAGCGCAGTCAGCCCCAAGCGATGGGCCTCTTCCAGGTAAGTTTCCACTGCGTCCTTCACGTCGCGAGCTTGGAAGCTGTGCAAGTCGAGCACGTCGGTGATGGGGATCTCTACCGGCTCGTGCTCTTCGAACGCTTCGGAATCGTCAGCCCGATGCGGCTTCGACATGATGCCTATGGATACGGCCTGCGGAATCCGCCCTTGTTCGTTTGCTGCGGACCCTGCCCGTCGGTGAGCGCCCGGCTTGGCGGGGCGTGGCTGAAGTCCAAATCAGCCATCTGGTATTCCAAAGGGCGGTCGAGCACCATCTCGACGTTCGTTCCGCGTGTCAACATGGCGTCGGGACCCCGCGACACGAGCACGCCAATGAGGCCCGCGGCGGCTCCCGCAGCCAACCCGATTCCTGCTCCTCCACCGACATTCCCGGCTGCAGCTCCAGCGGCTGCTCCGATGCCGGCCCCGGCAAGAGTCGTGTCGATCACGGTGTTCACATCACCCTGTTTATTCCCAGCGCTCTTGATGGCATCGTGTTCGCGATCGAGGGATTCTTCGGCTCGCCCGTCCAGGCCACCCAGACCGGCGTGAAAATTCCGGCTAACACCGTTTGGCAGCGTAAGCGAATCGAAACGCACACTCAGTTCGCCACGCCCCTTCACCCGTCCCGGCCGTTTCACCTCCACCACCGTGCCCGTAACCCAGCTTCCTTGAGGC
The DNA here is from genome assembly GCA_049579625.1 of Bryobacteraceae bacterium. Lineage (GTDB taxonomy): Bacteria > Acidobacteriota > Terriglobia > Bryobacterales > Bryobacteraceae > CAJCIT01. The sequence continues at coordinate 23,362 of JBAUOG010000188.1, read as the reverse complement.
ACCACGATGTGGCCGCTCGCCATCACTGGGAACGCCGTCTCAAGGTAGATGCGATCGCCCACCATCGCCGTCTTTGTGCTGACGCTATTGATCATGTTCAGCAGGATTCGCGTGCCCGAATCCACCTTGAATTCATTGGGCGGGGTCGCCGGCTGGTTCAGGGGCTCACGCTGCTTGAGGCCCGTTGAACCTGGCGTTTGCGGTTCAGCCGGGGTCTCATCCGCCCTCGGGGGTAATGGCGCTGAGGTTCCTGCCGCTGGAGCGGGCGGCGGGCTGGGCTGTTGCGCATCCTGGGCCCGCACGAGCGTCAGGCAGGACAAGCCGGCAGAAAAGACAATCATTGCTCCGGCAAAGCGTTTCGGCATGCAAGTTCGCTCTCCTTACAGTATCAACGCTCGCGGTCGTCCGGGGGTTGCGCCGATTTTGTCGGAAGTGGGGGGCTGGATTCCGGCCCTGTGGCTCCGCGCCTCCGGCTACCCGATCCATCCGCCATTCCCGGTTGCCGCGGCTAATACTGTAGACCACCGCTCGGCGGCAGCGATGGGCAAGATGCGCTGACCGAAGCGACTTCGGCTGCGACCTGTTCGAGAGTCGCGTCGAGCTTTCTACGGTTGCTGATGGTGAAGACAGAAACACCTGAGCGGGCGTCCAAGATGCTCTGAGAAAAAGCCTGATAGATGTCGCTCCCCGTGACGGCTCTCAAGAAAAACAAGTAACCTTGGCCATTCTGTATGAGATCCACACCACTTTCAATTAGCGATATGGAGTGATCATTAACCCTCACGGTGCCTCCGAGGCGGGATATAAACAACGTCGATTTTTCGGTAAGATAACGACGCCCTGACTGCCGAAAGATCTTTTCTACGGATATACCGTACACCGAAAAAATGCTTCTTCCGTCTTCGGAAAAATAGCTTGTTGCCGCGTTCACTCTTCCGAGAACAACAAGGTCGGCGGCGCAAGTCTTATTGTCTAGAACGGCGAGATCCGGACTGGCGGCGGTTTGAGCCCGCGTTTCCCCGAGTGGGTGCTCATGCCCAGGGCCTACTAGCATCGATAGGTCTTTGGTCGCGGTCGCCGCTTCATCACGCAAATTGCGATTCGAGTGGAATCCATCATAAAGTTCCTTGGTCCGGTCGTCAACCGGCGGCGAGGTCACCTGACCTGGCAGAGCAGCAGTCGATAAAAGCGCAATCAACGTAATCGAGATGCCGGGGAACTTAGTGAAAGATATCTGCATGTGCGCTCAAAACATGACGCCAAGAGGATACCCCCACGCGATGACGAGTCGCGACATCGAAATCGGGACGCCTGCCGACATCCGTTCGGGCCCCCGCTCTACCTTCCGGCACCCGCTTCGTGTGCCTTGCTCCGCTCCAGCACCTCCCTTGCCTTGCGCGCAACCGTACTCAGCGGCAGTTTCGCCAGCTGTTGCTGGTCGACCCATTGGCAAATACCCAATCGCAGTGGTGCCGGGATCGCGACGACTCGAAACAGATAGTCGTGAAACGTAATCCCGTGCCGGAAGCTGCCCTTTTCCACGCCGGAGCCTGCCTGCGGTAACTGCTCCCCTTCAGGCAGTTCCCAGAATCCCGGCATCAGTTTCGCCGACGCAGGCCGCTGCCACAGCAAGACGTCGGGGCCCCGCGTAATCCAGTACAGGGTCCGCTCTTCGTAAACGGACTTCTGCGCCTTCTTCTTTACCGGCAAGTTGCTCTGTGATCCCGCCGCGCGCGCAAGGCACACCTCGGAGACCGGGCACACCAGGCACTGCGGATTTTTGGGCAGGCATACCGTTGCGCCGAGTTCCATCATGGCCTGGTTGAAGTCGCCGGGGCGTTCCGGATCCAGTATCTTATCCGCCAGCGCGGAAAAGACTTTCTTGCCGGCGATTGAGGCGATATCGGTCGAGTCATTTGCCACGCGGCTGAGCACGCGAAACACATTCCCATCCAGCACCGCGTGTGGCAATCCGAAGCTGATGCTGGCAATCGCCGCGGCCGTATAAGCGCCGACGCCGGCCAGTTCCAGGATTGCCTCAAAGCTATCTGGGAAGCCGCCCGCATCCCGTATGGCTCGTGCGGCTTGCTGCATGTTCCGTGCGCGATGGTAGTAGCCGAGTCCGGCCCAGTGCGCCAGCAGGTCTGCCTCAGGCGCCTCAGCCAGCGCCTCAACGCTGGGAAAGCGCTCGAGGAAGCGTTCGTAATAAGGAATGGCCGCCGTCACCCGGGTTTGCTGCAGCATGATCTCGGAGACCCATACGCGATACGGATCGTTCGAGTGGCGCCACGGCAAGTCGCGCCGCGCTTGGTCGAACCAAGTGAGGAGGCTGTTGCGGAACTCTCGGATCCGGCCGTCACTCCAGATCTTCGGCCGCGCTTGGGCCGCCCGCCGTCGGTTCGATAACTGCATTAGCTTCCTGTGCCCCGCATCTTATAATGTAGAAAGTAGCAGGCTTTACCGGTTAGGCGCTGCGCCGGCGACTCCACCGTTCCCCTCCACTTTCTTTAAAGAATGCCAGACGATTCCAGGCCAGCGTTGCCCCATTCAATTCCCATTACGTCTGCGATCTCGATTCGCGGCGCGCGGGTGCACAACTTGCGCAACGTGAGCCTCGACATCCCGCACGACAAGCTCACGGTGGTCACGGGCGTGTCGGGCTCAGGCAAGTCGTCGTTGGTCTTCGACACCATCTACGCGGAGGGCCAGCGCCGCTATGTTGAGTCTCTCTCCGCCTACGCCCGGCAATTCCTGGAGCGCATGGAGAAGCCGGACGTCGACGAAATCGTCGGCATTGCGCCGCCCATCGCGATTAAGCAGAAGAACCAGACGCGCAATCCCCGGTCAACCGTAGCCACCGCCACCGAGATCTACGATTTCTTGCGGCTGCTGTACGCCCGCGCGGGCCGCACATTTTGCCCCAACGACGGTACGCGGATTCAATGCGACACGGTTGACCAAGTGGCTGAGACCATGCTCACCCAACCTGAAGGGTCGCGTTGGTACGCGCTGTTTCCGGTAAAGACGCCGGTGGTTGCTGTGCCCGCGGAGCCGTCCGCACCGCGCAGCAGGACCCTGGGCACTAAGCCAGCGGCCACGAAAGCTACCACGGCTAAGTCTGCCGCCGGCAAGGAAGCTTCTTCGCTGCGCGATCACCTCTTCGAGCTGCGCAAGAAAGGCTTCAATCGTCTCTTCCAGAACGGGAAGATGTTCGAATTCTCGACGCCCGAATCGCTCCTCGATATCGATTTCTCTGTCCCCCTCTTCGCCCTGGTCGATCGGTTCGTGATTCAGCCCGATCTGCATCAACGGCTGGTCGACACAGTGGAAATCTGCTATCGCGAAGCGGGTGAAGTCTTCTTTGAGCAGGCCGGCGTAGCCGAACCGGTCCGTCTCCACTTCAGTGAACGCTACCAGTGCAAAGTCTGCGGCCTCACGGTCAACGCCCCCGAGCCAACGCTCTTCAGCTTCAACAGCCCCATTGGCGCCTGTCCGGTCTGCCAGGGCTTCGGCAACACGATCGACTACGACCTGGCCCTGATCATTCCCGATCCGATGACGTCGCTCGAAAAGGGCGCGGTCGACCCGTGGACGAAGCCCGTTTATAAGTGGTACTACGACGAAGAGTTCCTGCCCAAGGCCCTGAATAAAGTGCGTCTGAATGTAGCCTGGGCCAGCCTGGGCGAAGACGAGCGCGAGTTCGTGATCAAGCATGTCCGCCGCTTCTTCGCCGAGGTCGAAAAGAAGAAGTATAAAGTTCATGTGCGCGTCTTCATGAGCCGCTATCGGGCCTACACGCAGTGTCCTGCCTGCCGCGGCGGGCGGCTGCGGCCTGAAGCTCTCTACGTCACACTGGGCGGATCGAACATCGCGCAAGTGACGCGCATGAACATCACCCAGGCGCGCGCTTTCTTCGACGCCCTCGAGTTGAGCCCCGAAGAATCGGAAATCGCCGACAAGCTGCTGATCGAAATACGCCAGCGCTTGAAGTTTCTCAACGACGTGGGTCTGGAGTACCTGACCCTCGACCGGCTGTCTGCCACGCTCTCGGGTGGCGAATCCCAACGCATCACGCTTGCCACTTGCCTCGGGTCTCGTCTGGTTGGGGCAACCTATGTGCTTGACGAGCCCTCCATCGGTCTGCATAGCCGCGACACGGCACGGCTGATTCGTATCCTGCATGAGCTTCGCGACCTGGGGAACACGATCGTAGTGGTGGAGCACGATCCGGAAGTGATGAACTTCGCCGATCACATCGTCGATCTGGGCCCTGGTGCAGGCGAGCTGGGTGGACGCATTATCTTCGAGGGTTCCTACGCGGAACTACTCGAGCCACCCCGAACGCCGCCCACCAAGGAACATCCCCAATCGTTGACCGGCCGGTACCTGCGCGGAGAACTGGTGGTCTCCCGCGCGCTCGATCGCCGGAGGATCAACCCGAAACGCGTCATCCGTTTCATTGGCGCGCGCGCCAACAATCTGAAGAACGTGGATGTCGACATCCCGCTGGGCATTCTCGTTGCCATCACGGGCGTCTCCGGTTCGGGCAAGTCCTCGCTGGTTCATGACTGTATCTATCGGTCGCTCGATCAACAAGTAAACCGGGATCGCCGCGGAGCCGAGGATTTCGATTCCGATTCGCCGGAGGCTCGTAAACAGAACTTGCGTCGGGTTGAGAAAGCGGACCTGCTGACCAACGTAGTGATGGTTGACCAATCACCCATCGGGCGCACGCCGCGCTCCAACCCCGTCACCTACATTAAGGCATTCGATCTCATCCGTGAGTTGTTCGCTGCAACGCATGAGGCACACCGGCGCGGCTATACGCCCGGGCACTTCTCATTCAACATCCCGGGCGGCCGTTGCGATACCTGCCAGGGAGATGGCACCGTCACCGTCGAGATGCAATTCCTGTCCGACGTCGAACTGGTTTGCGAAGACTGTAAGGGGACGCGCTTCAAACCATCCACGCTCGAGATTCGCTACAAAGGCCGCAACATCCACGAGGTGCTGCAACTCACCGTGCGCGAGGCCATCTCTTCCTTCGCTGACACCCCAAAACTGTCAGCGCGCCTGAAGGTCTTGAATGACGTTGGCTTGGGCTATCTGCGGCTCGGCCAATCCGCAACGACTCTTTCCGGCGGCGAGGCCCAGCGAGTGAAGCTCGCAGCGCACCTGGCGCAGGCGTCCTGCGAGGGTACGCTGTTCCTCTTCGACGAACCCACCACAGGCCTGCATTACGACGACATCGCCAAGCTGCTCGAAGCTTTCGAACGGCTCATCCATAACGGCGGAAGCATCCTGCTGATCGAACACAATCTGGAGTTGATTCAAGCCGCGGATTGGGTCATCGATCTGGGCCCGGAAGGCGGCGATGGCGGCGGCAGAATTGTCGCGCAGGGCACTCCGGAAGCCGTCGCCAACGTCGCGGAATCCTACACCGGCCAGTTCCTCAAACGCGCCTTCGCGGAGAAGGCGATCGCGTAGCGGCCGCACGGGAGTCATAGAGGATTGGACTCCGCCTCGTGTTTACCCAAGTAAGCGCCTTCTGATACTCGTGCATTTGGCCGTGATGAGGTGCACTCAGCCACACACGTCGGTCCGAACCACCGACGTCTCAACGAACCTGCTTTAGGCGCGAACGGCGATAGCTGCACTACGTTCCTTGGCCGCTTCGCCTTAACGGAATTGTGCCTCAACCTGAGCGAAAATATATAAATCGGTTTTGCACATCTATTCGGTTGTGCATATCTGGTGGCGCCGTAGCCGAATCGAGGGATTCCGCCATGGATTTCATCAAAACGCAGTTGACCGGGTCAGCGTTCGCTGGAGGCGGTTGGCTCCCGGATTGCCCAAGAAGAGGTGTGCCCGGGGCGCGGGTAATTCAACTTCAAAGGAGCAAGCCATCATGACCCAGACCACCGCTACACAGCCAGCGGTTGACCAGGCTTCTAACAAGACCGCCATTCGCCCATTCCATGTGAATGTTCCGGAAACCGAACTGACCGATTTGCGCAGGCGCATCGACGCGACAAAGTTCCCCGAACGCGAAACGGTTACAGATGCGTCGCAAGGAGTGCAGCTCGCGACGATTCAGGCGCTGGCGCGCTATTGGGCGACAGAGTATGACTGGCGCAAGATCGAGGCCAAACTGAACGCCCTGCCTCAGTTTGTCACGGACATCGACGGGCTCGACATTCATTTCATTCATGTCCGCTCGAAACATGAAAATGCGTTGCCGTTGATCGTTACGCACGGATGGCCCGGCTCGATCACCGAACAGATGAAGATCATCGATCCGCTGACCAATCCTACCGAACACGGTGGAAATGCCTCCGACGCGTTCCATGTCGTGATTCCGTCGATGCCCGGCTACGGTTTTTCCGGCAGGCCGAGCACGACCGGGTCGGATCCCGCCCACATTGCGCGTGCTTGGACTGCGCTGATGAAGCGCCTCGGATACGCGAAGTTCGTGGCGCAAGGTGGCGATTGGGGTGCAGTCATCACCGAGCTGATGGGCGTCGAGGCGCCGCCGGAACTGCTGGGTATCCACACCAACATGGCGAACGTGATTCCACTCGACATCGACAAGCTGGCCTTTTCCGGAGCGCCGGCGCCGGCGAATCTCTCAGCCGATGAGAAGCTCGCTTACGAGCGGCTGAGCTTCGTCTATGCAAAGGGCATCGGCTACGCCTTTCAGATGGGGTTAAGACCGCAGACGCTGTACGGAATAGCGGACTCACCTGTCGGTCTCGCCGCCTACTTCCTTGATCACGACGCGCGCAGTTACGAGATGATCGCGCGTGTGTTTGCTGGCGGGAGCGAAGGCCTCACACGAGACGACGTTCTCGACAACATCACGCTGACCTGGTTGACGAATACGGCGCTCTCAGGCGCCCGCCTCTATTGGGAGAACAAGGGGGCGTCGTTCTTCGCCGTCAAAGGCGTCGTCGTCCCGACGGCCGTCAGCGTCTTCCCTGACGAACTCTATCCTGCTCCGCGGAGCTGGGCGGAGCAGGCCTACCCGAAACTGATCCATTACAGCCGAGTGAAGAAGGGCGGGCACTTTGCGGCCTGGGAACAGCCGAAGCTCTTTTCAGAAGAGGTTCGCGCGGGCTTCAGATCGCTGCGGTAGGGTTCGTCACAAGAGAGGAAGAAACGCGCCATGCCTGACCATTCGCAGTTCAGCACAGACCGCACCTGTCCGGGCCTGTGGACGATCACCTTCAGCAACCCGCCGATCAACATGTTTGTTCCCACAACGATCGTCGCATTGGGAGCGCTAATGACGGACCTCGAGGCGGATCCGTCCGTGAAGGTCGTGGTGTTCCAGTCGGCGAATCCCGATTTCTTCATCGCCCATCTCGACGTAGCCAAGGCAGCTGAACGGCCAGAGGTGCTGGGCCTTTGGCGCGACTCTGTGCTGCGCCTCTCTTCCACGCCGGTGGTCAGCATCGCGAAGGTTCGCGGCCGCACGCGCGGCATCGGTAACGAGTTCGTGCTGGCCTGCGACATGCGCTTCGCCAGCCGGCAAAGCGCCATGTTCGCCAACCCCGAGGTCGGTGTCGGACTGGTCCCGGGCGGCGGAGCGCTGGAATGGCTCCCGCGCTTGGTCGGGCGCTCGCGTGCACTTGAGATCGTGCTTAGCGGCGACGATTTCGACGCTGATATCGCCGAGCGATATGGCTGGGTGAACCGCACGTTGGACGATGACGACCTCGACTCGTTCGTCCACTCTCTGGTCCGGCGTCTGGCCTCGTTCGACCGTGAAACGCTGGCCGCGGCGAAGGCCCAGGTCAATCGGTTCGGGACGCCGACAGCTACCGAGCTTCAGTCGAGCAACGACCTGTTCTTCCCACTGCTGGCCTTGCCGGGTGCGCAGGCGCGCCGTGCGAAGGTCCGTAATATCGGTTACGGTGTTCGGAGCGACTTCGAATTGAACTTCGGCCGGTACCTCCCTTCGTTTGGACGGACAGACGAAGATGACAAGGGTAAGCAGCCCGACTGACCGTCGCCCTGGATTTCTGCTATGACTGGATTTTGGATCTGGACAACAAAGGCTTCTTCGATAGCCGCGCGTTTGAAGGCGTGTGGGCTGGAGCTTCATCCGGAGAAGACGAAGGTTGTCTATTGCAAGGATGATAATCGGCGAAGGACGTATCCGAACGAGAAATACGATTTTCTGGGCTACACGTTTCGGCCGCAGAGATCGAAGAATCGCCAGGGGAAGTTCTTCATCAATTTCAGCCCGGCAGTATCCGACCAAGCGGTGAAAGCAATTCGGGTAGAGATTCGAAGCTGGGACCTGCATCTACGCAGCGGCAAGCAAATCGAGGATCTGTCCCGGATGTTCAACCCGAAGATCCGAGGGTGGCTCCAATATTACGGGCGGTATTATCGCTCGGCGCTCTATCCGCCGATGCGCCAACTGGATCGATCGCTGGCCCGATGGGCCGAGCGGAAGTATAAGAAGCTGCGCGGACATTTGCGCAGGGCGACACATTGGGTCGCGCGTATCTCGAAACGCGATCCGAAGTTGTGGGCGCACTGGCAGGTGGGCGTGCGGCGTGGCTCCATGGCGGGAGCCATATGAGCTGAGAGGTTCAAGTACGGTTCTGAGAGAGGCTCGGGGTGAGATTCCCCGGGCCTACTCACCGTGTGATGCCCAGCCGTTGCAAAGCGGCGGAGGCACTGGATTGGACGCGTGGGGTGCTGGAGCGGCTGGGATTGACTCTCAACGAGAAGAAGACGAGTGTCCGGAACGCCTGTCGGGAGCGTTTTGATTTTCTGGGATACACGTTCGGGCCGCACTACAGTATGCGGACGGGCCAGCCGTTTCTGGGCTACAGTCCGTCGGACCAGAGCGTGACCAGGATCAAGCAGAACGTGGGAGACTTGCTGGTGCCCAGCAATGTGGAACCCTGGGCGGAAGTGAGCGAACGGCTGAACCAGAAGTTGGAAGGCTGGCGCGCATACTTCGACTGCGGGAGCACGGCGAATGCCTACCGGGCGGTCGATCAATATGTCTACGACACCGTGCGGCACTTTCTGAGACGGCGACACCAGGTGTCCTCGCAAGGCACCCGCCCGTTCCCCGCGGAACGGGTGTTCGGCGCACTGGGCGTAAAGCGCCTGCAGGGGCCGATGGAAGCGCGTTCGTGAGTCTACGACGAAACCAGTCGGAAAGCCGGATGCCCGAAATGGGCACGTCCGGTTTGATGAGCGGGGAAGGGAACCGGGGCGGACGCTCTATGCCACGTTCTCCCGCCCATCCTCGACTCTACCGGCTTTTGCGCTGGGAGGTTGCACAGGCTCTGACGCGCGCGGTTGCAACTTTCTGGGCATTTTCAGAGCAACCGCGCGCGTCAGCAAGCGGATGCTTTCGGCGAGGCGACTCTCGGGGGCTCGACAGCGAAGGCTCGAACGCACACCAAAGCTCTCGGGCCGGTAGCGAGTCTCCGGCGCTTTTGATTCGGCCAGCGTGATAGGCTTTCGTTTGCAGAACAGGCTGTGGCTACGGCCTCCGAAAACAACGGACAACGCACGGAGCTGTTTAGGATGAAAAAACACCTTGTAAGCGTCCTCGGCTGTCTTGGTATCTGCCTCTCGCCGGCATTTGCGCAACAGACGGCCTATCCCTTCAAAGATCCGGCGCTGCCGGTCGAGAAAAGGATCGATAATCTCCTCTCGCTCATGACGGCGGAGGAGAAGGTTGATTGTCTTGGCACACGAACCGGCGTCCCTCGGCTTGGTGTACCTAACTTTGGAAGTTCCGAGGGAATCCATGGCGTGGTCCAGCGTGGATCCGAGGGCCGATTTGCCCGCGCCGCGATCACCACCACACAGTTTCCACAGCCGCCCGGCATGGGCGAGTCATGGGACCCCGACCTGGTTCGTCAGGCAGGTGATGTGCAGGGGTACGAGGCGCGGTTCATTACTCAGACCGCCAAATACAATCGCCAGATCCTGATGCTGTGGGGCCCACAGGCGGATCTGGCTCGCGACCCTCGCTGGGGCCGGAGCGAAGAAGTTTACGGCGAGGATCCATTCTTCAACGGGACCATGGTCGTCTCCTTTACGAAAGGCCTGCAGGGCAACGACCCGAAGTATTGGCAAGTGGCCGCGCTGCTGAAACACTTCCTTGCTAACAGCAACGAGAACTACCGAACCAGCTCGTCTTCGGACTTCGATGAGCGTTTGTTCTGGGAGTATTATTCAGTGCCCTTCCGCATGGGTTTCCTGGAGGGAGGCGCGAAGGGGGTGATGGCGTCGTACAACGCCTGGAATGGCGTCACGATGGCCATCAATCCGATACTGAAGAGCATCGTCCAAGATCAGTGGGGCGTCGATGTGCTGTCGAGTGACGGAGGAGCGGTCAGATTACTGGTGGATCCGCGGAAGCTTTTTCCCACTCAGAAAGACGCGGTGGTGGCTTGTCTGAAGGCCGGCATCAACCAATTCCTCGATATGTATAGGAATGAGACGCTGGCCGCGTTGAAAGACGGCTCCGTGAGCGAAGCCGAGATCGATGCGCTGCTGCGTCATAAGTTTCGGGTCAGCATCCGTCTTGGCCTGCTGGATCCGCCGGAGATGGTTCCTTACTCGAAGATCAAAGACTCGCCGGAGCCCTGGAACACGAAGCGAGATCAAGCCGTATCACTGAAGATGGCACTCGAATCGGTGGTCCTATTAAAGAACGACAACTCCTTTTTGCCGCTGAAGAAAGAGGCGTTGAAGTCGATCGCTGTTATTGGACCGTTGGCCGATTCCATTCACTGGGACTGGTACGGCGGCACTCCGCCGCATGCCACGACCCCGCTTCAGGGGATCAAGGATGAAGTTGGGCCGAGTGTGAAGGTGACCTATGCCGCCGATGAAATCGGCAACGCAGCCATCAATGCGGCGCGTGCCTCCGATGTGGCTGTGGTCGTGGTTGGGAATGATCCGACCTGCGGCCCGGACATGGCACACGACTGGCACAATACGCCCGATGGCGGCGGCACCCTACCCTGCACCTCGCCCAGCGATGGCCGAGAAGGGCGCGACCGCGAAAGCATGACGCTGGGTCAGGAACAGCTCGTCAAGCAAGTGTTTGCGGTGAACCCGAAGACCGTGGTTTTGCTGATCTCGAGCTTTCCTTTCGCCATCAACTGGTCCCAGGCGAACGTTCCGGCGATTCTACACATGACCCATTCCTCACAGGATGAGGGCGTCGCTTTGGCCAAGGTTCTTTTCGGCGCATACAACCCCGGAGGGCGGCTCGTAACAACCTGGCCGAAGTCCGTCGAACAGTTACCCCCGATGATGGATTACGACATCCGCCACGGCCGCACTTACATGTACTTCAAAGGCGAGCCGCTGTATCCATTTGGCTACGGTTTGAGTTACACGACATTCCGCTATTCCAATCTGAGAGCCGGTTCTCCGCAGTTGGCCGGCGATGGCACGCTGAACGTCAGCGTCGACGTGACGAATACCGGCGCCTGTGCCGGTGATGAGGTCGTGCAACTGTACGTCAAACATCCGCACTCAAAGGTGGATCGCCCACGCGAAGAGCTGAAAGGCTTCCGACGGGTTGCACTCGAACCGGGGCAGACCAAAACGGTTGAGATACCCCTTAAGGCTTCCACCCTCGCCTACTGGGACGCGAAGGCTGCCGCGTTCAAAGTCGAAGCAGAATTAGTGGATGTACTTATCGGCAGTTCGTCAAGTGACATCAAGCTGACGACCGAGGTTCGAGTTCAGTAGCGATTTCATATTCACTATGAGAAAATCGTCGCGCCGCGCAACGAAACAAAGATTTAGTAATACAGGCTTGTGCGATGGCTGGTCTACCAACATCATGCGAAGGTGATCAAACAGACTGGAAAAGTCATCGGCAGTGCGCCGGAAGGAACTCGCCTGGTGGCTGACTGCATTGAATGCGCCGGAACAGGGAAGGACGGCGCCGGTGGCCGTTGCTCCCATTGCGATGGCCTCGGCATCATTTCGGTGCTGCTGACGGAAAAGCTTCTTCAGCCAGGTTTCAGCGTAGCGCTAGCCGCGAGGACTGCTGTGTCCGTTAAGTGAGTCAAATCCCTCTTTCCCAACGCTTGCTCCAAGCCTTTCTGTGCAATCTGCCAATAGGGAAGTGCGTGGTCGTAGTGGCGTTTTCCCGCTCTCGTCAGAGAAAGGCGCAATTCACGCCGGTCACTTCCCGCCTCGGAGCGCAGCCATCCTTTTCGGCGCAAGGGAGCCAGCGTTCTGGTGAGAGTCGTGCTGTCGATCTCAAGCAGCTCGGCCAGTTGTTTCTGAGAGACCTTTGGCACTTGGTTCAAAGCTTGAAGGAGCGTGAACTGAGTGACGCCCATGCCGCTCGGGCGTAGCACGGTGTCGTAAAACCGGGTGACGACGCGGACGGCCCTTCGAAGATTGGCACAGGCGCATGGCAACCGAACCGCCGTTTTCTTGTGTGTTCTGAAGTCTTCCGGCATGACGTTCACAGATGCTTGTATCTACATTTATATCAGGCTAGCGTCGAGAATTCCTGCAACTGATTACATGTATATACATCCATATCAGCAGGAAAAGTCAAGCCACAGGGAGACAAGAGTATGAAAGACCTGATACCTGGTTATTTGGCCCCGAATGTACTGATCGGAAGCGTCATGGTTGTCGTCGCTATTGTGTTTGGATTGCACCGCGCCCTCCGGCTCACAGGATTACCGGTCCGGGAACGAGGAAGCGCATTTTGGAGGGGTTCGGCAGTGCTGCTTGCGTGGTTCTTTGCCTCGCTTTCGCTCTCCTGGTGGGGCTTTTACCGGGGCACGTTTTCCAATGTGCCCACCGTTCCATTCGGTCTACTGATCCCGATCGCCGCCGGTGTCGCACTGTTCCGGCGTGTCCCTGCGCTTAGGCGCATCATCGATTCTGTTCCGCAGGGTTGGATCACAAGTGTCCAGGTGTTTCGACTGGAGGGGTTTATCTTCCTTACACTACTGGCGGAAGGACGGCTGCCCGGGGCATTTGCCTGGCCGGCCGGCGTCGGCGACATGATCGTTGGGCTGACTGCACCGGTGGCCGGCATCGCGTTTGCACGTGGCATGCGCGGCTCAGCTGGTTGGCTGAGGATCTGGAATCTGGTTGGGATCGCGGATCTGGTGGTGGCCGTAACGACCGGATTCTTGACCTCACCCTCGCCGCTGCAGACACTGGCCTTTGATAGACCGAATGAGCTAATCAGCGCCTTCCCGCTAGTGATGGTTCCTGTTTTTCTGGTGCCTCTCGCTTTTTTATTGCACTTGGCGTCTTTGCATAAACTTCGGCAAATTGAGCCTGAGAAGAAAAACACGAGCCAGGCCAGGAGCGTGGTTGTGGGAAGCTGATTAATATTCCGGCAGGCCAACGATTCGCCGGCGCAATCAGGCCTGCCAATTAGACTTCAGACTTGGAGCTCGGCATCTCCAGTTGGGTCGAGTCTCAGCCACGAGGAGAACGGGGACCGACGGTCTCACATGCCGGGCCCGTACCTACGCGGTGTGCTTCTGGGCGATCTTCGCAACCGCGATCGACATGGCCGCCGCGCCTAGTGTCTTGAAAAGATCGGGGTGCGCCGAATAAGCCTGGCCGAGCCTGTCGACAATCGACGGATCAGCCTGGTGGACCTTCGCGGCCAACTCTTGGACGGCTTGCGGCGAAATGTTCGCCGCCTGCTCGGGCGTCACGGATGTGGCGCCGCCGCCCAGCAGCGAAGACAGTCCCGAACCGCCGCCGCTAGTGAGCTGAGAGAGCAGCGCGGGTCCGGCCGTCGCTAGCAGTGAGTTGATCATGGTCGACTTTTGATCGCCATTGCCATTGGTGAACAGCTGCGCAGCCATTTGCGCGAATTGGCCCGTACCGCCGCTACCCAGCGCGGAGGCGATGCCCTCCGCCAATGAAGACTGGGGCGCCGCTTGCGCGACCTGATCAAACTGCTCATGAGGCGCGGCGCTGCCGGAGGAGATCTTCTGCAGCAGGTCGCCCAAGCCGCCCATTGAGGATAGAAAACTCATGGTCTTTTCCCTTTCTGATCAGTCTGTCGTCCACCAGCTTTCCGGGATTGGCGGCGCCGGCAGGTCATGACGGAGCCTTAACGGGAATGGGCTTGCCCCACAGCCGGAAGCCTCCCTCGAAAGCATTTGCGTTATTGCCGGCCAAGCAACCGGGCGGCAGTTCTTTCAGCAGCTTCAGATTGCCTCCACCCAGCACCACATAACCGGCTTCCAGCGCGTGACGCAGTTGTTCGACAATCTCGAAGACCAACTTGCGCCATTTCCTCTTGCCATATTTCTCGAGGCCGCGTTTGCCAACGAAATCCTCGTAGGTAAGCCCATCTTTGTAGGGCATATGTGCCAGTTCCAGAGGCTGGAGCTGTCCGTCGATAATCATGGCCGAGCCTAAGCCCGTGCCCAGTCCGAGGAAGAGCATCCGGCCGCCCTCGTAGCTACCCAGCGCTTGCATGGCTGCGTCGTTGATGACGCGGACCGGATGTCCCAGCGCCTTGGCGTAATCAAACCGCACCCAACCCTTCCCCAGATTTGCCGGATCGAGCAGCGGGCGCCCGTCGACGACCACTCCTGGATAACCGATGGCGGCCTTTTCATAGCTCCACCCAGTCGTCGCCGCTTTCACGGCGTCCACCATCGCTTGCGGCGTCATGGCGGGACCTGAGGGGATTTTGGTCGGCTCCGTTTGACCGGTAGCGAGTAGCTTGATGTTCGTTCCGCCGACGTCGATCACCAGCACCTTGTCTGTCTTGCGCGCGGCGGGCTTCGGTCCGTTTTCCTTGGCCCGCTTCCTGATGGGTTTCTTTGTGTCTGCCATGACTCCCTTGCCGGTTGTCCCTGAAGTAGAACGAACCTAGAGGATATGCTACTCGATCAGGCGGAGTGCTTCCAGTCCCGTCCGCCGCGGGCTGGCGTCAAACAGCGCCCGCTGCCTTACTCTTGAGCCACTGGTGGAGGATGAACAACAACGCCAGTGCGGGGACGAAGATCCACTGCGGCCAGTGGGCCAGGAAGCGCGGTTCGCCCGGTCCGGCCAACAGTGTTCCCGAGACCTGTGCTGCCCCTTCCTGCTGATGAACACGCACGTCGAATGTCCACTCGCCTGGCCTCGATAGATTCAGCGACGCTGCGTAAAGCAGCTTGTTTTGCGCGTTATCATGGGTGGCCGCCTTCGAAACGACTACTCCTTCGCCGTTCTCGGCACGGACTTCCACGGCGGCGCCCAGCACCGGATCGAGCCGGCCGCTCTCCTGGACCAGAACACTGAAGTCGATGTTTCCAGCGCGCAGCACCGCCGGCGAGGTGAAGACTGAGATCACAAACGGACCCGAAGCTTCACGCACTTGCAATGTCCCGCCGTCGCCAGCGAGCAAGACTGCGAGTGCGCAGAGGAGCATCAACACCCGGCCGGCTCGCCAGATCACTGAATGCCCCCCGCTCGAACCGTCGCGGCGCTTGCGAAGTGGCTAGCATCGGCTCCGCGCATCTGCATCGGCTCGAAGAGCACCCAGATTCCGCAGGCGTAGAGCGCCAGCGCCAACACCATCCATGGCGCACCGATTTGCCATGCAGGTAGGCCTCGGTTGGCGACACGAATGGCGGTGCGCCAGCAAACGTACAGGGATAAAAGCAGACCGACGCCAAGCACGGTCATCTGCAGCGACAACAAACCATCCGGGGTAGGCGACGGAATCAGTCGATTGAGCGTGGCTCCGAACGCCTGACCGTGATCTTCGAGGAACCGCTGAAGAGCAGTGAAAGGGCTCTTCTCCGTCAGTAGATGGAACAGGACGTGCGCCAGCCACATGGCAAATCCGAGCGGCACCAGCGCAAACGAGAAACTGCTGACCACACGCTTCCAGGTGGTGCCGCGACCCATGCCGGCCGAAGCGTACAACAGCCTACCGATGCCGATGTAAACCGCAACGGCTCCCAACAGCAGAGCGTAGTAGGCCACGACAACCGGCAGCCGCGAAGCCATCCCCAACCGCTGCTGCCATTCGCGCATCCACGTCATCACCGGTTCCGTCATGCCCGCGGCGTTCGCAAAGCCACCCAGCGTCACGACCAGCGCCAGCACCGCGAAATCGAGCCGCTTCGACAAACGCCCGACGGATGAGCGTTGCGGATCGACCAACAGGGTGGCCGTCGGCAGAATCGGTAGAATGCCGACATTCTGGTGCGGGCAGGCGTAAACGCAGTCAAGACAGAAAGTGCAATCGAGATTGCCGCGCTTCTTCGGTTGGAAGAGATAGAGTTCGCAGCCGCGTTGTTTCTGGTTCCCACGAATGCAATCGTAGGTCTTACAGCTCTTGCAAACGGCGGCTTCGCGCACTTTCACCTCTAGTGGCGAGACCAGCGACTGCACAAAGTTGAACTGTCCAATGGGGCAAATGTACTTGCAGAAACTGGCTTCTTTGAAGAAAGCATCCACTGTGAAGGCGGCGACGAAGTACCCCACAATAATCCAAGCGGTCCACGAGGGACGGTCCCACAGGCTGAAGGCCTCGTAGGCGATCAGGTAGGCCAGCAGGAGCGCCACTGCCAGCCACTTCGATCGCAAGAAATGCGGCCAACGACGCTTCGCCGGGAACAAACGCTTTCCTAACTCGCGTGGAAGCATGAACGGGCAGGCCATGCAGAATACGTTCCCCGCGGCGAGCAGGCCGATCATCAAAAGCCCCCGCCAGTGAATCCACGGCGTCACTCCGGCCAGGTTCAGCGAGCTTACCTGCGGCCCGAAGAAGCCATCCCAGACCACTGTCACCGCCACCATCAGCATGACGAACTGAGCGATGCGGCGGGCATTGCGCTGCCGTAACAAAGTGCCCAGGAATGGCACGCGGAGAAGATCCCAGCGCGGGTAGGTAGGCTTCACGGTTTGCGGGCTTACAGCAACGGTCGCAGATCTCCGGACAGTTGCCGGTTGCCGCAGTCGCTGCGGCGTCAGCAGTTGCATTGCGATCGCGACGGCCGGCAGCAGATACGCGAGTGATCCAGGCACCCACATGATGACGCCAGCCGTGACCTGGTCATCGGCCGGCGAAATGCCCCACAGCCGCGGACCTGCGCGGTAGGTGTCAAACAGCACACCGCCGGAGAAAGCCAGAAAGGCCGAGAGGCCTGTGTTAACGAAATCCGCTAGCAATAGATAAGGAATCATCAAGGCGCTCGGCCATTGGCGATGAGTGGGCCACACCTCGATGACAGGCCACCAAAACAGCAAGGCCGTGCTCAAGAAGCATAGATGCTCAAGCTCGTGCCAGCCGCGATCTCGCAATCCCAGGTCGTAAAACCGGGGCAGGTGCCAACCGATGACCATCGCGTTGAATAGAAGCCACGCCACCACCGGATGCACAAAAAATGCGGCCATCTTTCGTAAGCCCGGCGAGTGAAGGAATGGGCCGAATGCGGCGCGCACAAATCGAGCCGGTACCGAGCGCACCAGCGGTAAAACCGGCTGGCCCAGCAGGAGCAGCGGCGGTGCCACCATCAAAAGCAACAGGTGCTGGACCATGTGCACTTGGAGGAGCAAAGCGGCAAAGGCATCCAGCGGCGACAGAATGGCGATTAACAGCGCCGCGATGCCGCCGAAGAAACACCACCAGCGGAAGGGCAGATAACGATGTGGCTGCTCGCGATGCAGGATACGCCAGCCACGGTCATACAACACGGCCGTCGCCAACAGCGGAACCAGAATTCCCCAATCCAGCCGCCAGGACGCCAGTGCTGAAAGAGACACCCAGTCCATCGCTTATTCCGTTCGCACGATCAGACCCTCGCCGCGTTCACTGCCTGGTGGAACAAGGCCGGGTCCAACTGCGGCAGCTCGCCGATGCGCTCCAGCGCAATATCGGGGGGCTGAAACTGAGCATTATTTTTCACATCGTGCGCGTAGTGTCCCTGGCGGACGAATACGGTTGTCAGCTTGTTGCCCCAGGTCTTCTTCATCGCATCCAGGATTCTCAGCTTGTCGTCAATCATGACGTAGTGGTCGGCCGGGTAGGCCAGTTCGACGTCGGCCAACATCTGCTCCTTGTGGATGTAGATGAGCACTTTCTTGTCGAATGCTTCATACAGCCCGGCGCCGTAAATCTTTCGCGGCTGAAAGACCACGTCGCCGTCGGACAGAACGACTGCCTCGCCGAGTTGTTGCGCGTATGCCACAGCATCAAGCGAGCCCGGGAACAAACGGTTCGCAAACGGATAGTTGATGAGGAAGTACGAAACCTCCAGCAGTTGGTAATCGCTGAGGTGCTCCACCCGGTAGCGCTGCAATGCTCCCAAGTAGTCGGCGTATCCCAGCTCGTTGCGTAATTGCTCGAAAATTTCCCAATAGCGTTTGGATTTCTGCGGTCCGACGACTCTTTCCAGGTGAAGGCGCAAGTCGGCTGTGACGTGGTCATGATCCATCAGCGTGTTGTCGACGTCAAACAGAAAGACGAGTGAAGAAGCGGCCATATTGCCTTCGTTCCTTTCCAGACGGCGGGCTGCCGGTCCCACCAGTGTGATGTGATACGGCTATTAGCAGCGGGGTTTCATGCTCGCCGTACTGATTGTCCTATAGTCTGCTCGAAAACTGCCGGTTCGGCAGCGAAACTTCACGGGCGGAATCGAGGCTGAACGAACTATGAATAAGCAATTCATGATCGAACGTGTGCGGAGTCACCGGGAGGCTTGGGACATGGTGATTGTGGGTGGAGGCGCCACCGGTGTGGGCGTCGCGGTGGATGCTGCATCGCGCGGGTATGACGTCCTACTGCTGGAACAATCCGATTTCGGCAAAGGCACGTCTAGCCGCAGCACCAAGCTTGTTCACGGGGGCGTGCGGTATCTGGAACAAGGAAACATCTCTTTGGTGATGGAGGCGCTCAAGGAGCGCGGACTGCTTTTGCAGAATGCTCCGCACCTGGTGAGCAACCTGGGGTTCGTGGTTCCCAACTACGACTGGTGGGAAGCGCCGTTTTACGGCATCGGGTTGAAGATGTATAACCTGCTGGCGGGGAAGTACGGGTTCGGCTCGTCGGAGATACTTTCGCGCGACGAGACGCTGAAGCGCCTTCCGACGATCAAGACCGAGGGACTGCGCGGCGGGGTGGTGTATTTCGACGGCCAGTTTGACGATTCCCGCCTGCTCATTAACCTGGTGACGACCGCGGCCGAACAGGGCGCAACGCTGCTCAACTACACGCGCGTCACGGGCTTAACTAAGGATGCGGAAGGGGTGGTGAACGGGGTGATTGCGCTGGAATTGGAGTCTGGTGCCGAAATCACCGTCCAGGCACGCGTGGTCATCAACGCCACCGGTGCCTTTACCGACGACATCCGGCGGCAAGCTGATGCGTCCGCCAAGCCGATGATTTCGCCAAGCCAAGGCGTTCATCTCGTCTTCGATCGCGCGTTCCTGCCTGGCGATACGGCCATCATGGTGCCCCACACCTCCGACGGCCGGGTGATGTTCGCGATACCGTGGCACAATCACACGCTGGCTGGAACTACCGACACACCTATACCGGGGCCGGTGCTCGAACCGATCGCGCAGGAACAGGAGATCGAATTCATCCTGAAAACGGCGGCGCTCTATCTGGCGAAAGCCCCCACTCGCGACGACGTACTTAGCGTCTTTGCCGGAATTCGCCCGCTGGTGAAATCCGGCGATGGGGGGAATACTGCCGCCTTATCGCGGGACCACACCATTCACATTGATAACAGCGGTCTTCTGACGATCACGGGCGGAAAATGGACCACTTATCGCCACATGGCCAAAGATTGCGTGAACCAGGCGGCTATGCTTGCGCGGCTGCCGGACGTGGATTGTGTGACGAAGCACCTGAATGTGCACGGCTTCCATCCGCAAGCCAGTAAGTTTGGTGAGCTTGGAGTTTATGGGTCCGATGCGCTTGCTATCCAGGAACTCATTTCGCAAGATCCTGACAACGCCGAACAACTTCATGCCAAACTCCCGTACGTGGCAGCAGAGGTGGTCTGGGCGGTCCGCGAAGAGATGGCTCGCACGCTGGATGATGTGCTGGCGCGGCGCACGCGGGCGCTGTTCCTTAATGCGCGAGCCGCACGCGAGATGGCGCCAGGTGTTGTGCGAATCATGGCACGGGAGCTGGGCCGCGACGAAGCGTGGCAAACGGCTCAATTGCAAGATTTTGACGCGATTTCCAAGCACTACGTACTGAATTCTTAGTGAAATTCGGGGGGACCGCTCTGTTGCTCCGAGGCGGATTAGCTACCGTCGCGGCTGGCTGTCAGCGTTTCGTCCTGGGCTCGTAAAGATTGGATGAAGCGCGTGAGGCGAAAACAGTGTGTCAGAAGCAACAAGAATCTAACTCTGCAGGTACTAGTGGAACAGCATTAGAGCGTTTGCCGCGGCAAATAGATGGAACGTGGGACAGGGTTGCCTAATCATACTAATGGGCGAACTCATATGAAACGTTCTATTGTGTTTGGAGCGGCGGCGATTGCTGCTTCAGTCTGTATTGCCAGCCTGCCGGCGCGCGCAGCTGCGTCCGAGGATACAGACGACCGTGCCACGGCTCAGATGATTGTCACGGTGCAGTCGAAGCATCACGACCAGCCCGCCCCGAATGTTGAAAAGCAAGACGTAGCGGTGTACGAGAACGGACATCGAGCCAACGTCGTTTCATGGTCGGCGCTCAAAGGGCAGGACGCGGCAACTCAAGTCTTCGTTGTACTCGATAGCTCCTCGCGCACGAATGCTATTGGAACACACATTGACGAACTACAGAGTTTTATGCGATCCCTTCCTCCTACGGCCAGCGTTGCTCTTGGCTACATGACGAACGGTAGAGTTCGGGTGGCCGAAAGCTTTACGACTGATCACGAAGCCGCGGCCAAGGCTGTAAGCTTACCGGGCGGTTCGGTGGGTTCGAACGGCAGCCCTTACTTCGCGTTATCCGACCTCGCCAAACACTGGCCCGGGGCCCCCACCGCGAATGCGCGCCGTGTTGTCCTGCTGCTGACGGATGGCATCGATCCCTACGACACAAGCGTGGACCTGTCGAATGACATTTACTTGCAGGCTTCGGTCACAGATGCGCAGCGCGCGGGCATTCAGGTGTACTCCATTTACTTGTCGGGCAAGGGTGGCATTGACCGTTCGATTTATGGCGTTAGTCAGGGCCAGAGTAAGTTGAGCATTGTCGCAGAAGAAACCGGAGGAGTGGCTTACAACGAGGGCTTTACCACGCCGGTTTCACTGATGCCATATCTCACTGACTTCAAGCAACAGCTCGACAATCAATACCGGGTGGTGTTTGAATCGACGAACGACGGAACAAAGGCCACGCTGGAAGACGTTCGAGTGAAGACGGAGCTCGCCGGCGTGAAGTTGACTTCGGCGGCGAAGGTTTACGTGAGGCCGGCGATCAAGGCTGACTAGGCTGAGACACTTATGAAAAGGGCAGAAATCCGCTTGCTTCACGGTTGCGGCTCCGTTTGGTCCGCTTGCTGACGCGCGCGGTTCCGTGCTGAAATTTTTCACAGGCTGTTACCAGCGCGGTTCAGTGCTGAAGTTCTCGCGGCTCTTCGGAGGCTCGGGCGCCCGTCACGAGTCGTTTAGTTTAGCCGTCCGCGATACCAGCCTTTTGAAACACGGCCCTTGCCTTTTCCAACCCCACCCGCGCCGCTTCCTCGGGAGGCATAGCTCGAAAGGCCTTACCGAAGATTTCGATGCTCAGAGCATCCTCGTAACCGATTTTATGGAGCGCCTGTAGGAATCCGACCAGGTTGATGACGCCGTCACCGGGCATCAGGCGCTCGTCGTCCCGTACTTGCTCGGGCGGCAAGTTGGCCGAGTCATCAAAGTGGACGTGGACAATCCGGTCCTTGCCCGCCTTAAGGATGTCTTCGGTCGTCGCCCCCGCATGATACCAGTGCCAAGCGTCCAGTAATAATCCGACGTTTGGTCCGCACTCCTTGGTGAACTCCAGCATCTCGTTCATCTTCCAGATGAATTCGTACTTGTTCGCTTTCCGGATATGCAGCGGTCCGAGAAACTCCAGCCCCAATCGCCCGTGCGAGCGCGCCAGAATGTGTGCACAATCGGTGAAGCGTTTCTTGTAAGTCCGGCGCAACTCGTCCTTGGGCGTGTCGGTGGATGACATGATCCACGTGATCATTCGCGGACAGCCCAGGGCGGTCATGAAGGGCGCTGCCTCTTCCAGCTTCGGCAAGGAGGCCCGGAACGTCTCCTCATCCTTACGGAATTCAACTGGCAAGTCGGTCACCGCCGGCCGAACATGCAGTTCCTCCAGCAACAGCTTGGTCGGCACAAGGCCTTCCTTCAGCGCTGCCGCCAGCATCACATCCACGCCTCTGTAACCCACCTTGGCTGCCAGCTGCGCGAACTCGGGCCACGGTACGCGGCCGCCTACTAAAACGCTATTCAGGGCAAGATACATGCGTTTATTAGATCGCAGATCACACGCTCATCAAAACCCTTCTCGCTTGGCGATATGGCTCTGGGAGTTGAATCGTGGTTCAAAACACTCCTTTTCGGCGGCAGCCGGTCTCCACTCCTGGTTTCTTAACACACTTGCCACTCTCCCGCGGGAAAAGCCTTTTAAAACATTACTTATACGGCCTGTTTCATCGGTAATTCATGGAAACCAAATCGCGTTGTAAACCTTTCTGTCGCATTCTATGAATGACTCTGAAACCGAGGCTCTATGAATACTCCGATCCAATTCCTTTGGCGGGATGCCGGTATCAGCAAGGAGTTCCAGGCTGGCGTCTCCCTGCACAGCCATACCATGTACTCCGAGGAGAGCCTCGCCATGGTGCCGCACTGCACCGCCAAGGTTCCTTACCTTGGCTCGGCCATTCGCAGGCACGCGCAGGACTACCATCTGGCAACGAAGTCCGACCGGCTCGACTTTAGACGTGCATTTTGGACGCCCCCCCTCAGTCCTCGCCAGGCGCAGCGCCTCGAAGAGAAGCAGATTCAGAGCGCCTTTAACTTGCCTGGCTTCGTATCGCTCACGGACCACGATGACATTCGGGCCGGGTCGCATCTTCAATTGTTGGAGCGCTTCTGCCACGCCCCCGTCTCCACGGAATGGACCGTCCCATTCGGTCCAACCTACTTCCACATCGGCGTGCACAATATGCCCGCGGCCAAAGCCACTGCCATCATGGAAGAACTGAAGGCTTTCACCGCAGACCCGCATGAGATCAAACTGGGTGGCCTGTTTGCCATGCTCAACGCCTATCCCGACGTGCTCCTGGTTCTGAATCATCCGCTCTGGGATGAAAAAAAGATTGGTGTTTCCGAGCACGCTCAGGTGTTAGGCCGTTTAGTTGAACGC
>JBAUOG010000187.1:0-18344 GCA_049579625.1 Bryobacteraceae bacterium | reverse complement strand
GTCCACTCCTCAAGCGACTTCCCCGTCTTCGCTTTGAGGTTCCTGACGATCGCGTCCATCATCGCCAGGCCAGGATGTAGTTGATACGTGATCTTCCCTTTGGCCATATCGAGACAATTCTATTCCTAAACTGGCCGCTCCAAATCCCTCGCAAGTCACTTTGTGAACCGAGCCACCACCGGGCCCACAATTCAGTACGCCGATCTCTGCGCCGACATGCATGAACTCCTGGCTCAGCGGAAGCGGCGCGATACCGCCATTGCCGAATGCCAGCAGAGATACCTTCTGTCGCTCCCGACATTGTCAGGCCAGAATACCAACGTGGGCTTGGCCAAGTCGGAATCGGCTCTTGACTGCTGTATACTGTTTCTGTACACTGTACACAGATGGGAGCCACTCCCTCCATTCGGTTCGATCCGGCATCACCCGTTCCCGCCATCCGTCAGATCACCGACAGCCTTCGCGTACTGCTGGTGAACGGCCGACTGGCGCCGGGCGTGTCGCTGCCGTCTGTCCGTCGCATGGCGATGGAGCTGGGCGTTCACTTCAATACGGTGGCCGAAGCCTACCGGCAAATCGCCGCCGAGGGGTGGCTCGATCTGCAACACGGCCGCGGTGCCGTGGTTATCGCCCGCTCGATCCCCCAAACCCATCCCCACGACTGGGTTGAAGAATTCCGGGATCGTCTCCACGGCCTGATCGCCCAGGTCCGTGCCGAAGGTGCCGAGCCCGTTGAAGTCGCCGCGGAATTACGCGACGCGGCAAAGGTTGTATTACGATCATGAAACTCGCCTTGGTCTGCATCTACACGTTTATCGGGGCGGTGATGTTCGCCGTCCCGAACATGACCCGCCGTGGCATTCTTTTCGCGGTGCCCGTGCCGGCCGATTTTCGCGAAGGCCCGATTGGCCGCCGCTCCATCACAATCTTCCGCGGCCTGATCCTCGCTGTGCTGCTCCCCCTTGTCTGTGCTCTCCTGTTTGCGCCCGACCGCGTCCTAGGACCGGTTTCGGTCGCCGCGCCGTTTCTACTTATGCTAGTCACCGGAATCGGCTTCTTTTGGCAGCACCACACGCTCGAGCCGTACGCCGTGCATACCCAACTCCCACGTGAAGCTGCTCTGAGCACCGCGCCCGATCGGCTGCCCTGGTTCGCCTGGCTCGCCGCCGGTCCTTTTGCGATCCTCACCGCCTCCGCATTATTCCTCCAGGCCAACTGGGAGCGCATTCCCGAACGCTTCCCGGTTCACTGGGGGGCCAATGGGCAGCCCAACCGCTGGAGCGAACGAAACGTCCAGGGCGTCTACGGACCGTTGCTGTTTGGTTTGGAGTTGTGCCTGTGGTTTGTCGCCGCGGGATTGGCTTCCTGGTTCGGCGCCCGCCGCTCCCATCTGCGCTCAGCCCTGTTCGGTTGCCTGATCGCGGTCGAATACATGCTTGGAGTACTGTTCAGCATCATCGCAATCAACCCGCTGGTTAGCTTTCCCGTTTGGGCCATCGCTCTCAGCCCTATGCTTTTTGTTGTGCCGGTCATCATCGTCATGATGCGCGCTGCCGCTCAGCCAAGTGATCCGCCGGAGCCGACTCCGGACGAGTGTTGGAAGGGCGGAGGGGTCATCTACTACAACCCCAACGATCCTGCGGTGATGGTGGAGAAGCGCTTCGGCGCCGGCTACACCTTCAACTTCGCCAACCGGTGGTCGTGGGTGCTGCTCGGCAGCCTGATCCTGGTCGTCTTATCGATATTCCTGATCGTGTAGCCGAGTAGGCTTCGGAAGAACGCTCCGTTTGCGTTCGTGCGCGGTTCGGATGGAGACAAGTTGAGTGGAACTCTTTGCCGCTTTGAGAGCACCTTGGCGACGCAGCCGGTTGCTCTGAAAACACCGGAGAGTTGGAGTTCAGTGCGGAAAGCCTGCGCCACGGCTGCGACGGGGACGATGCTGTCGGCCTACCGGTTGACACAAGACGCCTATAGCGTGAAGTAGTAAGCACCGAGGGACATCGACTAGTTCGACGCTTGGCGGCTGCGGGTGAAAGCCAACGTCGATGTAGAATCGTTTGCAGACAGGCCAAGAGGGACGTGTTGAGCCAGCCGCCGAGTTTGCCAACCGCTAAATGGATCAAAAGCGCGGATCGCCAGCGATTCCATTCGGAAGGCTACATGGTGATACGAAACGTCCTTCCGGAACCCATCATTAATAATGCCGTTCGCGAGATCGGGGCGTTCCTTCGGGCCGATCTTGATGACAGCACGACTTGGTATCGCAATCCACCCCAGAACGACGGCATCGTCCCTATGCATCATGCACAAGCCCTTTGGGATATCCGGCAGTCCTCGAACCTGTATGAGGTTTTCAGCGAATACTGGGGAACACACAAGCTAATGGTTGATATCAACCGCTGTATTTTCCGGCCCCCACGCCATCCAAGATACCCCACCATCAGCCGAAGCAATACTCACTGACACCGACCCGAGAGCAGCAGGGCCGGGATCGCTGCAGGGCGTGGCGTTGCTGACGGATGTTGAACGCGATGGAGGCGGTTACCAATGTTTGCCCAACATCTACCAAAACCTGGAAGCGTGGCTGGAGCGGAACGTACGTGGAAGCGACTTTGATTTCTTCAATCCGGGGCTGAACGATTGCGAGACTATACAAATCGAAGGCAAGGCGGGCGACGTGATTCTCTGGTCGACCAAGTTGCCGCATGGCAGCGCGGCCAATTTATCGGACCGTCCGAGGATAGCGGCTTTTGTCTCTATGCAACCCCCGGCGCCGAACGCCGAACTTCGAGCATCGATGAAGAGGTGGTGGTTGAGCAAGCAGGCGCCCGATTCCTGGCGAGGTTTGCCAGGACAGCTCGAAACTGAGCCCGGGGCGCCAGCGGCCCTTTCGGAATTGGGGATGAAGCTCATCGGAGTATTGCCGTGGGGTTAGATTGGGCAAGACGAACAATCTATTCTTCTGAGCGCAGCACTGGTCCGCCCAACCTGCGCTAACGATCTTCGCAGCCTTGGGAGATTAGCTACTGCACCTTGGCTGTCACGACAGCAAGCGTCGCACTGGGATCAGTGGGCTTGGGCGCCCCGGAGTCCTGCAAGAAGAACGTCATTCCATCTCTAACCCATAGTCCCGTCATGCAAGTGCCAGTCGCGAAGCCCACGCATAACAGGGGGCCATCCGGCTTCCCGACGTGTATCTCGGCAGACTTCGTCGCGGTTGTACTCCAGCTCAGCTTCGTCACCCCGAGTTTACTGCTGTCGACAGCGGGCACCGGATTCGGATCAGCTGTGAATGTCGCACGCGGATTCGCCACCGCCGCCGAAACGGGAGCCGTGTCGGTCGCTTTCTCATCTGAGCCGGTTTTTCCGCACCCGATCAGCATTAATGAGACTGTAACGGGCAGTAAAGCGGCCAGTGCGAGGCGCCTGGAAACAGAGATGCGAAGACTCATATCTGACGCCAAGTATAGCGAATCGGGTCAAAATACCCGTCTACACGCGCTCGTATAATCCCCGTCGGATACTCACCCTCACCCGGCAAATGAAACTCTCTAAAATTCGGCCGGCGGGTGCGAAGCGCTCATGACTCTGCCTTCTTGTAATCCCCGCGGCTCAGATGCTTCTCCAACCACAGGTAGAGACAGATGAACAGATAGCGGCTGCCCATCTCTTGAATCTTCAACTTAGCGACACCGGTGCGCCTGTTGCGCCAGGTAATGGGCAACACCGTCCAGGTGTAGCCACGAATGATAGCTTTCAACGGGATTTCCACTGTCAGGTTGAAGTGCGCCGAAAGCATTGGCTGGCAGCCTTCGATAACCGTCCGCCGGTAAGCCTTGAACGCATTCGTGGTGTCGTTCAGTGAAATGCCGAACATCATCCGGATGAACAGATTGGCCAAACGATTCAGGCGCAGCTTGACCCACGGATAGTCGATGACGCCGCCGCCTTTCATAAAGCGCGAGCCAAACACCGCATCCCATCCCTCGTTGAGGGCATTCCAATAGCGCACCACGTCACGAGAGTCGTCCGATTCATCGGCCATCATTATTACCACGGCATCGCCGCGCATCCCTTGGAGGCCGCAAATGATGGCACGGCCAAATCCGTGCGGTGGTCCGTTCTTGAACAAACGCGCTTCCGGTATGCGTTCTCCGAGCGCTGTGACAATGGCTGCCGTCCGGTCCGTGCTCCCGTCATCCACCACCACGATCTCGTGCGGGATATCGTGGAGCCGCAGTTCCAGATGCAAATGCTCGACCGTTGACTCGATACAGCCCTCTTCATCGCGTGCGGGTATCACAATCGAGAGCAGCTTTAGATCGTACGTCGGAACGGAGGCCGAACTCATGTTCCGCACCACGTGAGCCAATCCGGATTCGCCGCGGCGTGGTCTGCGATCTCGTCGAGGATTTGATGCAGGCTGATGAGGGGCGTCCAGTTCATCGCTGTCAGCGCCTTACTGGAATCCAGAATCAACCAGGGAACATCGTAGGGACGCTCCGTGCCATCTGCGATCGGTCGATGTCGGCCGAAGCGTTGATCGCACCACGCTGTCAATTGCGCCAGCGACATGGAGTTTGCCTGGCCGCCGGACACATTGAGCAACTGGCCTGGACCGCCGCTACGCACCTGAGAATCTACCATGCGCGCCAAGTCGCGCGGATGTAAGGCGTCGCGGACCTGGAATCCGTGGCCCCCAAAACCCAAGTATTTTAACGAGCGCCGTGCGGAGTGCGCGTGCAGCCAGTAGGAAAAGATGCCCTGCTCGGCCGTGCCAAACTGTCCGGCGCCTGCCAGCACTCCGCAACGGTTGATCCAGACCGGTACCTGAAATCCCGCGGCGTACTCTTGCGCCAAGCGTTCCGACGCAAGCTTGGTTGCGCCGTATAGGGAGATCGGCGCCTCAGTGGAAAAACCTTCGCCGACGCCCGTCCTGCTGAGCGCTTCAGGCCACGGCTGTCCCTCATCGAGACTAAAGGCCGCCGATTCCTCGCGCAACGGCAACTTCGTCAGCGCGGGGATCGAATACACTCGGCTGGTGCTCAACAGAATGAGGCCGGCCCGAGAAGCGCGGCAAAATTCCAGTAGATTGATGGTGCCAAGCAAGTTGTGTTCCAGCAGTTGGCGGGCGCTGGTTTTCCCGTCGCGACCGGCCAGCACGCTGGGCTGCGCGGCGGCGTCGATGACCCAATCGACGGCTGGGAGCGTCTCCAGGTCGCTTGCCATTCGAATGTCGCCATGAAACAACTGCACCCCAAGGCACTTCAGCGCGAGCCGGTTTGTCTCACTACCCGATCGCGCCAAGCTATCCAATCCCACGATGGTGATGCCTTCGTGCGATTCCAGGAGATAGCGTGCGAGGTGACTGCCGGCGAAACCGCACACACCGGAAATGAGAACTTTCATTTTAGTTGTGGTTCGGCCAGCCGCGACGACCATGAGGCTGCAATTTCAGCCACGGTCCGTTTCAGGCTTTTGGTGATGCCCCACCCTGGATAGTGAGCCTTCATTTTGGTCAGGTCGCTGTAGTAGCAGATATGGTCTCCGACGCGATTGCCCTCCATATACGTCCATACTTGTTCGCGGCCCGAAACTTCGGCCGCCAGAGCAAAGGCCTCCAGAATCGAGCATGAATTCTCAAAGCCGCCACCCAGGTTGTAGACTTCGCCACAACGCGGCTTTTGAGCGAAGGCCAGCATGAACGCGGCTACGTCTTCCGAATGAATATTGTCGCGGACCTGTTTCCCTTTATAGCCAAAAACCTTGTATTCCTTCCCGGTTAGGTTGCAGCGGATCAGATAACTGAGGAAGCCATGCAGTTCCACGCCAGAATGATTGGGTCCGGTCAGACAGCCACCGCGCAATGCGCAGGTGGGCATGCCGAAGTAGCGCCCATACTCTTGCACCATGACGTCGGACGCCACCTTCGATGCGCCGAACAAGGAGTGCAGCGATTGGTCGATGGGAAAATCCTCCGCAATGCCAAGGGCGTATTCCGGACCAGCGTAATCCCAGCGAGTTTCCTTCTCCACCAACGGCAGTTTGTTCGGCCGGTCGCCGTACACCTTATTCGTCGACATATGAATAAAAGGCGACTCCGGCGTCCAGCGGCGAGCCGCTTCGAGGAGGTTGAGAGTGCACACCGCATTCGTATCGAAATCGTCGAAGGCGATCTGAGCGGCGCGATCGTGGGACGGCTGGGCCGCGGTATGCACAATAACCGCCGGCCGTTCGCTCTGGACCAGGCCGAGAATGCCTTCCCGGTCGCGGATATCGATTTCGTGATGCTGGTATCCGGGGACGGTCTGCCTCAATCGCCGCAGCGACCAGGACGTATCACCTTCCGGACCAAAGAAGACGGCGCGTTGATTGTTGTCGACACCAAGCACCGAGTAGCCCGCCTGGTAAAAATGCAGGCAAACTTCAGAACCAATTAACCCACAAGATCCGGTTACCAGAACACGCGGTTGATCCATCACGCTGAGTGCCCACCTGGCACTTGAGACTTAGAATGTCGCATTCTTTCAATAACGATATCACCGGGGATTGCTTCTGACTGGTTGGTAAAGGGTTGACAACGTCTCGGCATGGGGAACGAGACGCTGGGGCACTCGTGAACGCCTCGGCAGGCCGTCGAGGGGCGCCGGCTGCAGTCCAGGGACTGGCCACCGAAAGGAGGCGAATCGCGAAAAGCGCGGCCGCACGCAAACCATTGCCGTTTATCGACCTCACTTCAAAATCAGTGTTGCCAGTGTCCGGCTCGGCAATGTGCTGTCCCCTTGTGTAGCATCCTGCAAAAAGAACTTGACGCCTGGCTTCGCCCACGGACCTGTCGTCGCCTCGCCTCGCGCACCCCCGGCTGCAAACAACTGGCCCGAAGGTGATTCCATATGAATCTCCACTTTCCTCACGCCAGGAACGGACCAGTGGATAATCTGCACTTGTCCGTTCTGATCTGCATCGGCGGCAGGCAAGGTTGCCCAAAGCCGGAACTCAGCTGCATGGGGATAACCCGGCTGCAAAGTGCGCCCCTCCGATGGGCTCTGCTGCGCGGAATTAGACGAAATCGCGTTCGGCGAGATTGAAGAACCAGGCGCCATTACCTTCAGCAACCCATCGGGTTCAAAAATCAGCAAAGTGCTTTTTGGTTGCACACTTTCCGGATCCGATGCATGCACACGCTGCGTTACCCTATGTGTCGCAGTGGGTATTCTGTCGGGCACGATCACAGTGAAAAATCTATCGGGCCCCGTCACGGTTTCAATAAAGTCATCCGTATAAAAGGGATTGTAAGGTCTATCAACGGCAGTCACGAGGAACGTGCTGTCAGCCGGCGTTTTGTCCCGAATATCTTCTAAAGACGCAACTGCGCGCGCAGCAAACGACTCCTGGTCTAGTATCCATGCCACCTCGTTACGACTGGTGTGTGAGTAGTTGAGAATAGCAATCGCGGCCGCCAGGGTCACGGCGGAAGTCACAAGCCAGCGCCCACGTGAGTTCTTGATGACAAACCAAGTCAATAGGATAGGTGACATGAACAGCTCAATGCCGAGCACCGCATATTGTTGTTCTAAATGATTCGGCAAGGTCGAATTCGGCAGGAGTGCCGAAAGTCCAAGAACCACGCCGGCCGCGCCTGTCCAAAACAACCGTTTATCGTTTCGCCACTCGAGGACCAGAATTAGCGCAATTCCCACCGACAGCGACGGATAGACTAAGTACCGGCACAAGGTTGCAAAACCATGAATCAGTGCGGCAAGATGCAGGTCCGTGTAGTACGGGTCAGTGGGGAGAGCCTTCTCATGAAACAAAAGCCAAACCTGAGAAGCTCTATATAACGCAGACAACATAACCGCCGAACAGATCACCAGCACTACCGCGGCCGATTGTCTCCTGCCTTTTTGGGAAATGATCTGGATCAGAAAAAACAGTCCGACGGCGCAGAAGTAACTCTCCTTGATGAAGCAGCTAAGCGCGATCAAAACCACGACGGCAGGAATAAGCCATGGCCGCGGCCGCTCCATGTAGCTTTGCCAAAGGTGAAAGCCGATCAAAACGAAGGTTAGTGCGAATATTGCGAAAGGGTCAGACTTGACATGGACTTGATAGAAAGGATTCGCAAAGACCAGGGCGCTGAACAAGATGAACGAGAATACAGGGATCTTCTTGCCGATGATCCGTTCAACCAGAATCGCCACCAAGGTCGCATTTGCTATCGCAAACATGAACAGAGGCGCAAAAAGCCAGTGGATGCCCAACCGTCCGCACAAATCGATGATGATGTGCGCCAATGGCCGAGGGTAAAACTTGACGTACCTGGTCATCGGGTAGCCGTCAGTATGAAGACCTACATAGGCGTAATGGTCATTGTGATAAACGGCAAATGGATCGAGCTTGTGGTAAATAAAGAGGACCGATAAAGCCCATACCGCTGCCGCAATCGAAAAGAATAGAGCAAACCGAAGTATGCCAGTCGTTATTCGATTGATTTGAATTCGATCTTGTGAGGATGTCACCGATGTCTTAAGAGCCAATAGATTTCCTAAGTGTTTCTAGATTAACAAACAGCTGGAGAGACACCGGACGCACAGATCGGCCTGCGTGGTTAGACATTCGCGCCAGTCGGCCTCGAACTGCCTGCCCGGAGCTCGATCAGTACGCCGAAGACGGCTCTTCTGAAATGAAGGACGATTATACTGAGCGTTTCTCAAAACTGAAAATACACAAATGGTATCGATTGGTCACTGGCCCGGAACATCACAATCACCCATAACGCAAGCACAAACGCCGCAGTCCGCACCGCGGCGGGCGCAAGGGCAAGGCGCGCGAAAGCTCCATAATATTCCTCCGCGAGCGCAGCCGCCAAGGCTGCCAATGCCATGCTCAATTGCATCGTACTTAATAGCACATGCCCCGGCGCTCTCGAAAACATCTGGGCTACAACGTATGACGCCGCGCCGAATGTCTTCGCCCGAAAGAAGACCCAGCCCAAACAAACCAGCAAGAAAGTGAACACGGTCGCGGGTATCCGGACAATTCCCTTGCGTTCTCCCCGCCCGAACAGCCTTCGTTCGACTGCCAGCAGCAACCCGTGATAGGCGCCCCAGATCACAAAGTTCCAATTCGCTCCGTGCCACAATCCGCCGAGCATCATCGTCAGGATCAGGTTCACGTATGTTCGGACCCGACCCCGGCGATTACCGCCGAGGGAGATATAGATATAGTCGCGAAGCCAGTGGGAGAGGGTCATATGCCACCGGCGCCAGAACTCCGTAATGCTCGCGGACAAATACGGGCGCCGAAAATTCTCGGGGAAATGAAACCCGAAGAGGAGCGCAATCCCAATGGCGATGTCGGTGTATCCGGAGAAATCAAAGAAAATCTGAAGCCCAAATGAAATCGCCGCGGTCCAGGCGCACAGAGACCCGGGATACGCCGCCTCACTGCCAAAGTACTGATCGGCGACCATCGCGAACTGGTCTGCAAATATCAGCTTCTTTATGTATCCCCCAAGTATCAGCGCGATACCTCTCTGCCATTCCTCGGCCGTGGGAGGCCGCCAGTTGAAGTAGTCGAGAAAAAACTCACGGGCGCGGACAATAGGGCCGGCGACAAGCTGCGGAAAGAAAGAAACGAACAGGGCGTAATCGAGATAGCTCGTAATCACGGGTTGCTCTCCGCGATAGACGTCGATAACGTAAGAAATGCTCTGAAAGGTGTGAAAGCTGATGCCAAGCGGCAGCAGGATGTCCAGAGGTTGAATCGCCTGCGAAGGATGGATCAGCCTCAGCCAAGTCTCGCGCGCGAAATTCGCGTACTTGAACCAGCCCAGCAGTCCGATGTTCGCGCACAGGCTGATGATCAGCGCCAGCCGCCGGTGCCAGCCTTCGCGGCGTCGAATCCACAGCGCCGCCGCGTAGTCGATCGTGATCAGGCCGAGGAGAAGTACCAGGTAGCGATAATTCCAAGCCGCATAGAAGAGGAGGCTCGAAGCGAGGAGCAGGTAGCGTCTGAATGCTCGTGGAATCACATAAAACAGTGTCAGGACGAACAGTAGAAAAACGAGAAACGGAAGAGTCGTAAACAGCAACTCAGCGCCCACCCAAGATGTCGAACACTTCCGTCGCAAGCCGTTTGGAGAAAAGCGGCTGCCCGTCGCTATTGAGATGGAGTCCGTCGGAAAACAGCTCGGGCTTCTCAAGGTCGCGGAACGTATTGGGCGGGAGGATAAAAACGCCCGACCGCGACCTCACCGAGTCGAGGAACCTCGCGGGAACCGCCCTGTCGGGTCTCGGTATCGGCGATCGCGGAAGCTCCACAAATAGGATGCGGGTAGACGAGCCTTTGTAATGATCCAGAATGCGCCCAAACCACTTATTGCGATAGCGGGTCAACGCGCCGGACTGCGGGATATAAGGGGTCATCACCGAGTCCTGAATGCTCGCCTTTTGAGAGTCGCTAAGCCGGGATGGAAAAATCACCCGCCTGTTTGTCCAATCCGCGGTAATCCCGCTGACATTCTCCGGCCTCCCTCCGTAACCATCTAGCCATTGGGCGCCGTCTCGCCGCCAAGCTTTGGCCGATTGGATTCGGGAACGATAGTGCATGGCAAAATCCTTCAGATCCTGCCGCAACGGAATTCCCTTGAAAAGGCAGCCGACGAAGGTCTGTAACCGCAGTGTCGGATCGCTCATTGAACTCGCGAACGGAATGCAGTCTGTTATCCGCAGTCTGCCAATGAGGTAGTTGAGGTCCGCGGCCCGGCTACTCAGTTCCTCCCCTGCGTCCTGATCGGAGTAGTCGTTGAGAGGAAGAACCACGGCAGCATATCTTCGCGCGGTGGGGTCGAGATCGCGGATCAGGTAATACCAGGATCGTGGCGTCGTACCGCTAATACCCGCGTTATCGAAGTGCAGCCGATTGTCGACTGCCGCATCCGCTTTGGGTGCAGAAAACCCCTCCGCAATCCGAGAATCGCCCAGGACTAGCACCTCAGGGGTTGCGCCAGGACTACGGCTCGCCAGCGAATGAAAACGCAACTCGACTTGGCCGGCGGTCGATTCGGGCTCCAGAAACCGCAAATACCAGCCGGATCGGAACATAGCCGCGTCAACCAGAAAATAGGCGAATACGCTTAAGGCCGTCCATAAGACAGCGTCACGTAACTTCGGCTGCCGTCCTGGCCGCGGTGCTGTTGTTGTGTTCGCGAGCACCTGGTCTGGATGCTCGATTCCCCTAAAGGTCATATAAAAAGGATAAGCCCCTCAACTTAGCTCACACGCTATTGCCGCAAGCCAACGCGAACTGGCATCCGCACGTCGGTCCAGGTGGCATCGGCGCCAGGTGTTCATCGGCCGCCAAATCTGATACGCGCGCTAGAATTGCAGCGTGCTCAGCTTTACCTGCAATCTCTGTAATTCGCCGTGCAGCGTTGGTTCGGAAACAGACGTAGGTCGGGAAAAGTGCTCCTGCATCACCTGTGGATCGTGCGCCCGGTTCCGCTGGATAATCCATGCCTTGTCCCTGGAGCTCTTCGGCGAGAGTATCCCTCTTCCGCTGTTCCCCTTGGCAAAGGATCTTACCGGCATTGGCCTTACGGATAGCAACTCAGTTGCTGACCCCTTGGCGAAGCAACTTAACTACACCAACACCTTCTACCATAAGGACCCCCGGATCGACATCACGGATCTCTCCTCCGGAACGGACGGCGCGTACGACTTCATCATTGCGAGCGAGGTCTTCGAACACCTCCCTCCTCCCGTCCAGCCGGCCTTCAACAACCTTGCGCGCCTTGTGCGCCAAGATGGATTCGTAGTCTTTACGGTGCCGTGGGCCCCTGACGGTCACACCAAGGAACACTATCCAGACCTCCACGATTGGCAAATCGCGAACCTGCGAAGCGGCCCAGTCCTGGTGAATCGAACCGCGGCCGGTGAACTCCAACTCTTCGACAACCTTTGCTTTCATGGCGGCCCTGGCGAAACGCTGGAGATGCGGCTGTACTCAAAGGGGGATCTGATCGAGCACTTCCAAAACGCCGGCTTCCAGGAAACGGAGTTCGCGGAGAGCTATCCCGAATACGGCATCATCTGTGAGCCGTGGTCCCGGGGACTTGTCGCCCGAAAGACGGCCCGCAGGCTGCCGTGGTCACCGCGCGTCGACTACGGAACCGTCCCTGAAATGGACCATCCGCACCGTTCTCGCTGAAGTAAGAGTGCATCGGATATCCCCAAAACAACGAAGTTCATTCCTGTTGTTGCATCAGGTCAGGCATCGCTCGTTCTAGATCCGGTACAATTCTTCGCAAATGGGGATGTGATGCGTCCCCTCGGCAGGAGGCACTAGAGGATGTGGACGGCCGGCACGCCCGTCAACGGCAACATCTCGGAGCTTCACATTCTCTGGATTACGGCCGGTCTTGGCTGTGACGGCGAAAGTATCGCGATGACCGCGGCCACACAGCCGAGTATCGAGGACGTGCTCTTCGGCGCCCTGCCCGGCATCCCGAGAGTCCGCCTTCACAATCCCGTGCTCGCGTTAGCGAACGGAGACGATTTCCTACAGCCATTTCACCAGGCCGCCAAGGGCGACCTCGCGCCGTTTCTGCTGGTCGTCGAAGGCTCTATTCCGGATGAGACGAACAAGGCGGAAGGATACTGGGCTACGCTTGGGACCGATCAGACCACCGGACAACCAATCCTTACCTGCGACTGGATCGACAGGCTGGCCGCCAAAGCCTGGGCGGTGGTTGCTGTCGGCACGTGCGCCACCTACGGCGGCATTCACGCCATGCAGGGTAATCCCACCGGCGCCATGGGTTTGCTCGATTATCTCGGATGGGACTGGAAGTCGAACGCGGACGTTCCCATTGTGTGCGTCCCGGGATGCCCCGCACAACCCGACAACATCATGGAGACGCTGCTCTACCTGCTGTACCAGGCGGCCGGGCGCGCGCCGGCGATTCCTTTGGATGACGCGTTACGTCCCACCTGGTTGTTCGGTCAAACCGTACATGAAGGCTGCGATCGTGGGGGCTACTACGAGCAAGCCGAATTCGCGGAAGAGTACGGCTCCCGGCTTTGCATCGTCAAGCTGGGATGCTGGGGGCCGGTGGTGCAATGCAATGTCGGCAAACGCGGCTGGATGGCGGGCATCGGAGGATGTCCCAACATTGGCGGCATCTGCATCGGCTGCACGATGCCGGGATTCCCGGACAAGTTCATGCCGTTTATGAATCAACCGCCCGGCTCGCTTTTGTCTTCGAACGCCGTCTCTACTTATGGCAGAGCCGTGCATGCGTTGCGGCGATTTACACAAGCGTCGCTCAACAAGGAACCTGCTTGGCGGCGACGGTAGGCGCGCTATGAAAATCGAACGAACCCTATCACTTTCGTCATCGCTTCTACAGGGTCAGGTTGACCTGGAGGATCCCGAAGCCACTTTGTTGGGAATCGCCGAGGTATTTCTCCAGACTTCCTCCTCGCCTGGTTCGTCGGCGCTCCCGAAAGGAAACGACCTTCCCAACGCCGATGCCAAGTACCGAACGCTGATTGAGCAGCTTCCGGCTGTGGTCTTTATGGTGTCATTCGACCGCGGCAGCGGCGAAGCCTACGTAAGCCCGCACATCGAAGAGCTGCTGGGCTTCTCGCAAGAGGAGTGGCTGGAAGATCCCATTCGCTGGTATGAGCGAATTCATCCCGACGACAAGCTGCGTTGGAACACCGAGGCAGCCGAGATGTTTCTGACTGCAAAGCCGCTGCGATCGGTGTATCGCGTGATGGCCCGCAACGGACGCGTCATCTCGTTTCATTGCGAGGCGAAGATGGTGCGTGGTCAGGGCGGGCAGCCGTCGTTCATCCACGGCGTGGCGTTCGATGTGACCGAGTTGAAGCAGGCCGAAGACGCACTACACGAAGAACGCAACTTCGCCGCAGCTCTACTGGATACACTCGGCGCGCTGGTTGTCGTGCTGGATTGTGATGGCCGTATTGTTCGTTTCAACCGAGCCTGCGAACGAGCCACCGGGTACACCTTCAGCGACGTT
The DNA here is from genome assembly GCA_049579625.1 of Bryobacteraceae bacterium. GTDB lineage: Bacteria > Acidobacteriota > Terriglobia > Bryobacterales > Bryobacteraceae > CAJCIT01. The sequence goes on along the minus strand of JBAUOG010000187.1, from coordinate 4,297 downwards.
CAGGGGCAGCGGCTGGAACAATTGCTGGCCGACCGCGACGAGAGTGCCCGCTTTGAATCGCTTCTGTACCGCCTCGCCGCGGGCGAGCTTATCGATTCCTTTGAGAGCTCCCTTGCCACTCGTGAAGGCGCTGAGCGCCGTATTTCGTGGTCAGGCACGGTTCTCATCGGGCGGTCCGGGTCAGTCGAATACGTCATCATCACGGGAATCGATGTCACCGAATCGAAGCGACTCGAAAGAGCCATCCTCGACATCAGCAGCCGTGAGCAGCGCCGGATTGGCGAGGATCTTCACGATGGCCTGGGCCAGCACCTCACGGGTATCGCATTCATGAGTAAAGTGCTCGAACAAAAGCTGGCAGAGAAGTCGCTTGCCGAATCCGCGGCTGCGGCGAAGATCGTAAAGCTGGTCAACGAGGCGATCCGTAAAACCAGAGACCTCTCACGCGGGCTCGTTCCCGTGATGTCCGATGCGCTCGGCCTAATGTCCGCCCTCGAACAACTGACGGGCGAGGTGTATGACCTCTTCCAGATAGGCTGCCGTTTCGAGTGCCTCGATCCAGTGCTGATCCACGATAACGGAATGGGCATGCATCTCTACCACATCGCGCAAGAGGCTGTAAACAACGCCGTCAAGCACGGAAAAGCTAGCGCCATTCTAATCAGGCTGCGTGACGACGGCGCCCACGTCACGCTGACAATCGAGGACGACGGAATTGGAATACCACAGCCTGCGCCATCCACGGGCATGGGTCTGAATATAATGAGCCACCGCGCCCGGATGATCGGCGGCGAGCTTTCCATCGAACGTCGCCCTCACGGAGGTACGCTGGTTACCTGCGTATTTCAGCCCCGATGAAGGATGCCGGCATGACTCTTGAAACAACCACGACGACTCGAAAAAAGAGAATCCTCGTCATCGACGATCATCCGATCGTCAGGCAAGGGCTCTCTCAGTTGATCAACCAGGAAGAAGATCTGGTGGTTTGCGGCGCAGCAAAAGACGCGACTTCTGCGCTCGAGGCGATCGGCGTCTCACATCCCGATTTGCTGATTGTCGATATATCGCTCGAAGGACCGGACGGGCTCGATTTGCTCAAGACCGTTCGCTCTCAGAATTCTACGCTTCCGGTCTTGGTCCTCTCCATGCATGACGAGTCTCTCTACGCGGAGCGAGCTTTACGCGCCGGCGCCAGAGGCTACATCATGAAGCAAGCGGCGACGGACGGGCTCTTGGTAGCCATTCGGCGAATCCTCGAGGGTGATATTTACGTCAGTGAGCGCATCGCCTCGCGGGTTTTGCGCCAGTTCGCAGGGCGTCGGTCAGACGCTGAGCAATCCCCCGTCCAGCACCTCTCAGACCGCGAGCTCGAGGTCTTTCGAATGATCGGCCAGGGGCACGGCACCCGAGAGATAGCCGAATTACTCCATCTCAGCATTAAGACCGTGGAATCCTATCAGGCGCACATTAAAGAGAAACTATCGCTGAAGAATTCGCGAGAACTGGTACAACGCGCAGTGCAGTGGATGACCAGCGAGCGCATGCCGTAACCACCGGGAAGGCCGGGATGAATCGCAGCCAGGCGGGCTGCCATCCGGCACGACAAAGATCACGTTTTTTCCCTATCTTGTTAGTCTCAGGTCCACTATTCTTGGCGTCTATTCAGCGGAGGAGTGTGACTTATGACTAAGAACGTAGTAAAGATAGTCGCAATGAGCCTGCTTGCATATAGTATTTTTACGATGTTGCCCGACCTTAAGCGCTATATCAGAATTAGCACAATGTAAGTTCGCCTCGGGGCAGTTCTGAATACCGTAGTTTCTACAGCGGGAATCTCGGGTACTGAAATCAGGGCTGCTCTAATTGAACCGGCTTCCAACTCCATCTAATATTGTGATGCGGATTACGTAGCGAGCCGCATTGGTGCGGCATCAATTCCACGTTTGAAGGAGAGCCCACGATGGCAGCAGAAACAGTTCCTTACGGCCGCAAAACGCAAAGGCCGTCGGTTGTTCCGGAAGTTCACATAGTCTGGATGACGGCAGGGCTTGGATGCGATGGCGACTCCGTCTCCATCACAGCCGCCACCCAGCCCAGCATTGAAGACGTCCTTCTGGGCGCCATTCCCGGCCTCCCCAAAGTCCACTTACACAATCCAGTACTGGCTTATGAGAACGGCGGCGACTTCCTCAGCTATTGGTACCAGGCCGAGAAGGGGAAGCTGGATCCTTTCGTGCTGGTCGTCGAAGGCTCCATTCCAAACGAGAAGATCAAGAAGGAAGGCTACTGGGCAGCGCTCGGTACGGACCCGAACAGCGGACAGCCCATCACTACCAACGAGTGGATCGATCGTTTGGCTCCCAAGGCCTTGGCCGTCATTGGATGCGGGACCTGCGCCACCTATGGCGGAATCCATGCGATGCAGGGAAATCCAACGGGCGCCATGGGGCTCAACGACTATCTGGGCTGGGACTGGCGTTCCAAGGCCGGTATCCCCGTCGTGAATGTCCCAGGTTGTCCGGTGCAGCCGGACAACTTCATGGAGACCGTTCTGTATCTCCTCTACCAAGTCGCGGGACTGGCGCCGATGATTCCTCTCGACGATGCGGGCCGCCCCACGTGGTTGTTTGGCAAAACTGTCCATGAAGGTTGCGACCGGGCGGGTTACTACGAACAGGGAGACTTCGCCTCGGAGTATGGTTCGCCCAAGTGCATTGTGAAGCTGGGGTGTTGGGGACCCGTGGTCAACTGCAACGTTCCCAAGCGTGGCTGGATGGCCGGTATTGGAGGTTGCCCCAACGTTGGTGGCATCTGCATCGGATGCACCATGCCGGGCTTCCCCGATAAGTTCATGCCGTTCATGGACGAACCGCCGGGTGGCAAAATCTCTACGGGCGCTTCGAGTGTTTATGGCAAGGCCATCACTGCGCTTCGCTCCATCACCCAGGCAACCGTGAATAAAGAACCGAAATGGCGTCATCCGCGAGCCGAGCTGACCACCGGATATCATCCGCGATCGAACTAGAGGGAGGATCGAATGAGCACCATTACCGCTACTACTACCGAAACGCCTACCAAGCAGCGCAGACTCGTTGAGATGAATTGGGATCCGATTACGCGGATCGTCGGCAGCCTGGGGATCTTTACGAAGATCGACTTCGACAATCGAGAGGTGGCCGAGTGCCACAGCACTTCATCCATCTTTCGTGGATACAGCATCTTCATGAAGGGCAAGGATCCACGCGATGCCCACTTCATCACCAGCCGCATTTGCGGCATTTGCGGTGACAACCACGCCACCTGCGCCACCTATGCGCAAAACATGGCGTTCGGCATCAAGCCGCCACCGATCGCGGAATGGATTGTGAACCTCGGCGAAGCCGCCGAATACATGTTCGACCACAACATATTCCAGGACAACCTGGTCGGCGTGGATTTCTGCGAGCAGATGGTGAAGGAAACGAATCCGAGCGTCTATGCGAAGGCCGAAAAAACCGCTTCGCCCGGCGCCAATCTGCACGGGTATCGAACCATCGCCGACATCATGCAGGCGCTGAATCCCTTCACGGGTTCTTTCTATCGCGAGGCCTTGCAGATGAGCCGCATGACCCGCGAGATGTTCTGCCTGATGGAAGGGCGGCACGTGCACCCGTCGACGTTGTACCCGGGCGGCGTGGGCACCGTGCCCACCGTCCAGCTGTTCACCGATTACATCGTCCGCTTGATGAAGTACTGCGAGTTCATGAAGAAGGTGGTACCGCTGCACGACGACCTGTTCGACTTCTTCTACGACGCTCTTCCGGGATACGAGAAGGTTGGCCAGCGTCGCGTACTATTAGGCTGCTGGGGTTCGTTCAATAACCCCGACGTGTGCGATTACACGTACCAGAAGATGACCGACTGGGGTCGGGGAATGTACGTCACGCCCGGTGTCGTCGTCGACGGAGAACTAGTAACGACGGACTTGGTCGACATCAATTTGAACATTCGCATCCTGCTCGGTAGTTCTTACTACGACGACTGGCAGAACGGCGAGACCTTCGTTCAGAAGGATCCGCTCGGCAACCCGGTCGATAAGCATCATCCGTGGAATCAAACCACTCTTCCCCGGCCGCAAAAGCGCGATTTCGGTGGAAAGTACACCTGGGTCATGTCACCGCGCTGGTTCGACAAGCGAACCGGCGATCATCTGGCGCTTGACACCGGCGGCGGTCCCATTGCGAGGCTTTGGGCAACGGCGCTGGCCGGCATGGTCGACATCGGCTACGTCAAATCAACTGGCCATAGCGTCAAGATG
>JBAUOG010000186.1:0-2216 GCA_049579625.1 Bryobacteraceae bacterium | reverse complement strand
GACCAGAGCGGCAAACAGGAACACCCGGGCGCTGGGATGTACGTTGAAACTTACCGGCACTCCTGTGGGCGGTACGAAATAGATCAGCACATTCTCAACCCACAGAGCCAGCGGCAAGCCGGCTCGTTGTACGCGATGCCGGCGAAGCGCAGGGCCTTGAAGAAGACGCTCTGGTGATTGTTCATGAAGGAATGGCCGGCGTCCGGGTATTCCTTCACGTCGTGGGCGATGAGGGCGCGTTCGATGTCAGCGCTAGCGATCTGGGCGAAGGTGGGTCCGCTCCGCACGATGAGGTCGTGAAAGATGGTGCGGAGACAGAAGGCAAGGCCGCCACGGTAGTAGAGGTTGAGCGCCACGGCGAGGAAGCCCGCCTCAGCGAGCCAATCGGCCTGATTGTGGCTGTCCTGAGTCATGCCTCCGGCGTCGTGGATGACGACGACGCCAGGCACGCGGCCTGTGGCGGGCGGAGTCGCCAAGTACGCCGGCATCTCGCCACTCTGATGACGTCTCCTAGAAAGCGCCAGACCGGGAGCCCTTGAACAGAAGGTATTTCCGGATACCCACAGCGCTGCAATGCCGAACTCGTAATCTTCGGTCGCGGGGGAGTCACTCTCGCTGATTTGCCGCCAGGCAATGGGCCAGAAAGCGCCTACTGCGATATCGTTTCAGCGTTCCCCTAGCTGTATTTTCGCCGGCGCACGGTGCGTGCGCCGACCCCATCGGTTGCGGAGTGTGCGATTCGAGGGTAACCATCAATGAGAAGGCAGGTTGTTCAATGTCGGCACAGACCCCAAGTTGGAAGCTGGCACTCCGGGCCATCTTCCGCGCGCTCACTTTCCTGCTGCCATTTGCTTTCGCGGGCCGCCTGGATTGGTGGCGCGGCTGGCTTTTCGTAGGCTCATTGCTGCTAATCGTCGGGCTGAGCTTCGCCGTAATGCGGCGCAAGAACCCGGACCTGATGGGCCGGCGGCTCGAGTGGCAACCGGGCGTCAAGCGATTCGAGAGATTCGTGCTCGCCGCGACGATTGTCGGCTTCCTCAGCTTTTACGCGGTGGCCGGCCTCGACGCCCGCTACAGCTGGTCGCAACTCAGCGCGGCCTGGCATCGCGCTGGAGTTGCTGGGATTCGTACCCATTTGCCTGGCGATCGCCGAGAATCCCTTCCTCGAAAGGCACGTCCGCGTTCAGACCGAGCTTGGCCATCGCGTCATCACCACGGGACCGTATCGCGTGGTGCGTCACCCCATGTATTCCGGGCTGATGCTGTTGCTGCCGGGGTGCGCGCTGGTTCTCGGCTCGGCATGGAGTTTTGCGCCGATCACGATGCTGATGGCCACCTTCATTGTCCGGACAGTGCTGGAAAGACGCCGCCCTGTACCGCGAATTGCCGGGCTACAAGGAGTACTGCACACGGACACGCTACCGACTGGTTCCCGGCGTGTGGTAAGGCCGGGCGAGCTTCTCTATGATGGCCTTGGTCACATCCGTCGTGGTCGAGCAGCTGCTGAGGTCGGACGTGCGCGCGCGGCCTTCCTTCAAACGGCACGCACAGAACTTTCCAGCGCCGGCGCCCCAGTCTGCAGCTCCCTTGCTGCTATTCACTGACTCGCACAGTAGCCCCAAACGGCGTTCGAGTCACTATGTACTCTGAGCAGGTCGTCGGGCAGCGTTGTCTGGCTGTCGTCTCGTTAGGCGCTTTTGGGCAGTTTCGTGAGAGAGATAGGTCTTAGCCTCGCGGCAGCCGAAGCAGCCTATTGCTAACCAGCAGATACCAGGCCATCATCAAGAGGCCGGCACCGCTGGCAACTACCATCCACACGCCAGACAACGCCCGCATGACGGTCAAAGCGACTTCAACGACTAGTAGCAGCCCATTTCCCAGGATTCCCGCGTAGGCGGTCGCTTTGCTGAAGACCTTGCCTTTCAGCATGACTACGGAGATTACCAAGCAGGCGAATTCTATGAGGGGAATGCCAGCTCGGCTTTGTCCCTCGGCCAGTATCGCCTGCCCTGCCGCGACTAATAAAGATCTCTGCGCATCTGTGGTGGCACTTGCGTATTGGCCGCTAAGGGAAAGCATCGAGAAGGCCCTATTGCCTGCGAAGTAGACCGCCATTCCCAAGAAGAAAAGGATGGTGCCGAACGCAGCAAAAGCCTCGTTGTCCCGCCTGAGAGCGGAATAGATGGCCAGGAACGTCGGGGCTAAGAGCGCTGCTC
>JBAUOG010000185.1:0-1551 GCA_049579625.1 Bryobacteraceae bacterium | reverse complement strand
GAGCTGAGCGACAGGCAGTCCTCGCGCGCGGCGCGCCTCCTCCTCGCTGTCGAAGCCGCGTCGGTCGCGGGACAGGCGGACCGCGCACGTGCCCTGATCAACCGCTCGTTGCCGCTCGCGGATCGGGCTCAGCGCGCGCGACTGCTGTATGTAAGCGGCGCCACCGAGGGGCGACATGGTTGGTTCAAGGATGGGATCAGCGCGCTGCAGCGGGCGGCAGCGCTCAGCGAGAGCGCGTCGCTGACCCTCGAGATCCTGCTGGAGGCGGCGGCCTTGACATTCTATGCCGGCGATTACGACGCGGTCGTCGCCCTGGCACTTGATGCGCAAGACGTTGTCTGCGAGACCGACCACGAGCGCTTCACCTTGGCGGCGGTGACCGCGGTCGCCGCGGAGATCGCAGGGGACCACGACCGGGGCGCTGTGCTGGCGGCTCAGGCGATCGAACTTGCCGAGCAGCTCGACGATCCTGTCTGCCTCGTGTGGGCGGCATGGACCGCCGCGCGTGCGGGCGGCGCCGCCGCCGGGGTGTCATATGCGTCTCGCGCCGTCGAAATCGCCCGCGAGCGAGGGGTCATGACCGCGCTGTCGTTCGCCCTGCAGATGCAGGCCGACGGCTTGATCGGTCAGAGCCGATTCGAGCTCGCGTACGCCACGGCGGAGGAAGGGTGGCGGCTCGCGCTCGACATCGGTCAACCGTGGGCCGCAGCCTGGAATCTGGCGAACGTCACGACGGTCGATGCGTTGCGCGGCGCCGAGCCGCAGGCGCGTTCGCACGCCGCGGACCTGCATGCATACGTAGCAACGAGCGGCGCGAGCCTGGTCACCGCACATCTGGAGCGGGCTCTCGGGTTGCTCGAGCTCGGTTGCGGGAGACCGTCGGCGGCGCTCGATCGACTGCTCGTCGCGATCGCCGCGGCGCGATACGAATCCCATCCGCTGTTCGTGCTCGCGCTGCCAGACGCGGTCGAGGCCGCCGCCCGCGCCGATCGCCTAAGCGCGGTCGCTGAACCTCTCGGCCGCTTCCAGAGCTGGGTGGAGCGATTTCCTCGACCCGCCCGACTCGCGCTGCTCGCTCGCTGCTGCGCGCTGGTCGACGAGTCTGATGCCGGCCGGCACTTTGCGCAGGCGATCGAGCTCGCGCACGCGCTGTCACCGTTTGACAAGGCCAGGACCGAACTGCTCTATGGAGAGTGGCTGCGACGGCAGAACCGACGCGTCGACGCCCGGCCCCATCTCCGCGCGGCGCTCGAACTGTTTCAGCAGCTGGCTGTCTCCCCCTGGGAAGCGCGGGCACGTTCGGAGCTGCGGGCCAGCGGCGAGACCGCCCGCAGGCGCGACCCGTCGACCCGCGATCAGCTGACCCCGCAGGAGCTCCAGATCGCGCGGCTGGTGGCCGCCGGGAAGACCAACCCGGAGGTCGCGGCACAGCTGTTCCTCAGCCCGCGCACGATCGACTACCACCTGCGCAAGGTCTTCAGCAAGCTGGGGATCACGTCTCGCACTGAGCTCGTCCGCGCCGGATTGCCGGACCGCGATCCGGCGGCTTGA
>JBAUOG010000184.1:0-3270 GCA_049579625.1 Bryobacteraceae bacterium | reverse complement strand
GCTCCTTGGTCTGCAAATAGAACATGAGGTAAGCGATCACGGAAGCGCCCGCTAGGCCGGTTAAGACCGACAGCGTCATGATCAGCCAGAACGCGAGGAACGCATGCCGAGTCAGCAAGTAGCCCGCGCCACCGAACCAAGCCAGGAAAATCGCGATCGCGCTAGGATTCAGAAGGCCGGACAAGATACCGAGAGCGCCGTCGTTTGAGTTGCTCGCTCCAGACGTTTTCGAAACCGAGCCGACCTTAACCGCGGCTCCAGCGTGACCGTGCTCGATGTGAGCGCCCGAGATGTGTCCCGTGGCGTGGGACCCATAGTGCAATCCGTGAACACCGAACTTCGGTAGATGAAGATGGAGACCGCCCAACACCAGCGACACCATGCTCCAGGCGAAGCCAACCACGAAGCAGATAAGAAAGAAATCCTGCCAGCTCATAACTTAAACCTCCCCCTTCGGCGGCCGTCCGGCGCCATGTGACTCGGCGCTATCGGGCTGAAGCACCTGCCAGAGCCGCTCCACCAGTTCCGGGTTTTCGAGAATCTGCCCGAGCAGGAGCACGCACTGCCGCGAGTCACGGTGCCGCGCAACGCTCAACAGAGCGTCGGCCAGTTTCGCATCGCGGCAGAAACGTTCAGCCCCCTGAATGAGCCAGAGGTCAAGATGGTCTTCACCCAAGCGCGCGTCACTCACCAACTCCGTGTGATAGCCTTCCGGGTCATCTACCAGATAACCCGGATGCACCTTGAAAAACTTCGCGAGAAGCAGGCGCGTGGTGTTGGTGAGATGCTTTCGATGCCCGCTCTCAATCTGCGAGATGTAGGGCTGACTGATGGTACTGTGCATCTCACGCTTAATCGCCTGAACCAATTCCTTCTGGGACATTTCGCGGTTCAGCCCGCGGAGTTCGCCTTCCACCACTCGCAGGTACCGAACTTTTTCGGCGATTGTCATATTGCAATCTGGAATCAATGTATAGCAATTTGCAATTCAGCGCAAGTAGAAAAAATAGGGAAAGTCGGGAAACGAGTGGTACTCCGGCGCCGATGCGCTGAACCCGGGGCGCAGGCGGCCTGAGACGGGATTTCCAAAGCCCGGGGTTTGTAGTCTGGCTCAAATCCTTGTAACCTAACAAGTTGCCGGAGCGCCTCATGGTTTAGAGCAAGGCGGCATCCGGTTAGGTAATTCCGGAATGCTTGTTGAGCCAGAGCTGATTGAAAAAGCGCGAAAAGGCGATTCCGGCGCGTTCAATGCCGTTGTGACGACGTATCGGAAACGGATTCTTGGGACGATTTCAAGGCTGATTGGCCGTCCGGAAGATGTAGAAGATGTTGCGCAAGAGGTGTTTGTCCGGTTGTACTATTCGCTGGACCAGCTTCGGACGCCGGAAGTTTTCGAACCGTGGTTGTACCGGCTCACGGTAAACGCCTGTTACGATTATTTGCGCCGTTTGAAGCGGCGGGGCGAGTCGAGGATGTCGGATCTGTCGGAGCAGCAGGTTCTGATGGCGGATTCGGCGGCGGGCAGCAAGCGGCAGGAAGAAGAGTCTGAGAAGGGCCGGATTCGTGAGTTTGTCGATGCCCTATTTCAGCATGTGTCGGAGGAAGATCGACTGCTTCTCACACTCAAGGAAGTGGAAGGTCTATCGCTCAAAGAATTGGAGCAAATTTACCGCGTGAACGAAAATGCGTTAAAGGTGCGGCTGTTCCGGGCGCGGCAACGGGTCTTGAAAGCCTACAATACGGCGAGCGCTGAGGGTAAACTATAGAGTCTGCCGAATCACGGCGGAAGGTTGCGCTCCTTGGATAACAGCCATGGGAGCGCGAGAGGAAGTGAAGAGCTCAAGTGACAGAAGCTGATCGTCAATTGAACGAATTGTTTGAACGGTACCGGGAAGCATGCCCGGAGATTGAACCTAGTGCGAACTTCATGCCGGCAATCTGGGGCCGCATTGAGAAGCGGGGCAGTTTCCCGCTGGTTTTCGAGCGGCTGACGCGGATGTTTGTGGCCGGGGCCGTAGCAGCATGTCTGCTTTTGACAGTGTTAACGGCTCTGCCCGCACGACGAAACACATCACCGGTCGGTCCGGCAACATATGCCGACGCGCTGTACGCCGACAGTTCAGCCGAAAAGACGTACTACACCGAAGCAGTACGCTCCACGGATAACCTGGTTCCCGAAGATTATCGTCATTAAGTCGAGCGTATGCGCCACTCCAAATTAATAGCCAGTCTCTCCGCGCTTCTGCTGTTCGGCTGCGGGATCGTGGTGGGAATCGCAGGCTACAGATATTACGAACACACGGTCGTGATTGCAAAAACCTCCGATGATTGGCGCGTCCAATATATGGAGGAGATGCGCACACGTGCAAAGCTCACCGACCGCCAATTGCAGATGCTGAACGTGATCCTGGATCAGACCAAGCAGGATTACCGCGATATGCGCGAGCGGCACAAGCCTGAAGTGCTGGAGATCAAACAGAACCAAATTTCGCGCGTCAAGTCGATACTGACGGCTGAACAGATTCCTGCTTATGAGAAATTGGTCGCGGAGCGAGAGGAGCGGCAGAAGGAACAGGACGATCGCGACCGGCAGGAAGAACTAAAACGCAAGCAGGCGATTGCGCCGAAAGATTAGTTCTGGGCGGCTTGAGCGCCGCCGGTCACAGGCTGAAGGCCTGTGCCACGGTTCCCGGCTAATGAGAAGAATGAAAAAGCATCCCAGAAACGGGATGCTTTTTTGTTCAGAGAACCAAGCGGACCAGGGGCCTTACTGCGCCTTGCGGGCTTCCTTGGCGACAGCGACGGCCTTTTTCTGAGCCTTCAGTTCCTGTGCCTTGGCAATTTTCTTCTGGAACCGGTCGACACGGCCTTCGGTGTCGATGAGCTTCTGGCGGCCGGTAAAGAACGGGTGGCAACTCGAACAGATTTCAACGTGCACGTCGCCCTTATGGGTTGAACGGGTACGGAAACGCGAGCCACACGCACAGATGACGTTGACTTCGTCGTATACGGGGTGGATGCCGGCTTTCATGGGTAACTTGAGATCCTTTCAACTTCGGTGGGGTTGCACTTAATCGGCCGGTTGGCAGGCGACACGACGGTCAGTCCAGCGGTGCGCTGGCCTCGGAAGGAAACCCAAATAGTAGGGTACCACAAACCAGGAAAACCCCGCCTGGCGGATGACCAGACGGGGTCTTCAGTTAACGCTGACTATCAGTTTCCCGCGACGGGGTGGCCGGTCCACAGGATCTTCGACCTCGTCACTGGCGT